>JAWKKE010000007.1 GCA_041393415.1 Thermoleophilia bacterium
GAGGCGATCTACATGCGAAAACCGTGGGAGTTCGATGACGAGCTTGAGCGGCTGGTGGCGGAGTACCTTCAGCCGCTGCCGTCTCGCGACGGTTCGGCAGGCGACGACGAGGGCAGCGACAGCGTGCCTGGATCGGGACGACACCGAGGCGGTGGTTGAGATGAGATTCATCCATACAGGGGACTGGCACCTCGGTCGCCTCTTCCACAATCTCCATCTGACCGACGACCAGCGCTTCACGCTCGAGGGGCTTGTTCGTCTGGCCGAGGACAAGCAGGTCGATGGGCTCGTCGTCGCCGGCGACGTCTACGATCGCGCCGTGCCGCCCACGCAGGCTGTGACGCTGCTCGACGACATCTTGGCCGAGTTCGCGCTGCGCCTCAAAGTGCCTGTCGTCATCATCGCGGGAAATCACGACAGCCCCGTCCGCATCCAGTATCTCAACGGGCTCGTGAGTCGCGTCGGGGTGCACGTGATCGGTGCGGTCGGCGAGGAGCCGACCGGCGTGTCGATTGTCGGCCGCGACGGTGTCGAGGTCATGTTCTGGCCGCTCGCCTACACCGATCCTGAGACGGCGCGCTGCGACCTGTGTTGCGATGACATCCACACGCACGAGGAGGCGCTGAGGGCACAGCTTGGTCGCATTCGGTCGCAGATGAAGGAGGATGCGCGCCACGTCGTGGTAGGCCATGCTTTCGTGACGGGCGCGAAGGAGAGCGAGTCTGAGCGCCCGCTGACGGTAGGCGGCACCGGCCAGGTGTCGCATGAGGTTTTCGAGGGCTTCGATTACGTGGCGCTGGGGCACTTGCATCGTCCGCAAGTCGTGAGTGACCGAGTGCGCTACGCCGGGTCGCTTCTCAAGTACAGCTTCGACGAGGCCGACCACGAGAAGTCGGTTGCCGTCATCGACATTGACAAGGACGGCAACATCACAGTCTCGGAGGAGGCGCTACCGATCCGGCGTGACCTCGTGCGCCTGCGCGGAACGTTCGATGAACTACTGGCCAAACCCGATGCAGCGGAGTGCGCCGATGCGTACGTCGAGGTCACGCTGGTCGAGTCGGAGGCGGTGCTCGACCCGATGGAGCGTCTGCGCGATGTGTATCCCCACATCGTCTCACTGCGGCGCGAGTCGCTGGCGGGCGAGCTCGACGAAGGGGAGCGGCGACCGGTCGAGGGGCGGTCGACCAAGCAGCTGTTTGGCGATTTCTTCGAGGACGTGACGGGGGCGGGGCTGACGTCAGACCAGGAGGCCGAGCTCGAGTCCACGTTCGCGGAGATCGCGCGCGAGTTGCGGGAGGTCGTGGCATGAGACCGCTGGCGCTGAGCATGCAGGCGTTCGGGCCGTACAAGACGACCGAGACGATCGACTTCGCCGAGCTCGGCGGCAACAAGCTCTTCCTCATTCACGGCGAGACCGGCGCTGGCAAGACGAGCATCCTCGACGCTATCGTCTTCGCGCTCTACGGCGACACGAGTGGGGGCGAGCGCCAGGCCTCCCAGATGCGCTGCGAGTCGGCCGCCCCTGCCTTGCCGACCGAAGTCGTGTTCGACTTCGCGCTTGGCGCGCGCACTTTCCGCATCGTGCGGCGGCCTAAGCAGGAGAATGCAGCCCAGCGCGGATCTGGGATGGTGCAGAAGCAGGCGTATGCGGCGATGTGGGAGACAACCGACGCAGAGTCGGGGAGCGAAGGTGATCTGCTGGCGTCGAAGATCACCGAGGTCGCTGAGCAGGTGCACGACCGTCTCGGCTTCTCGTCTGACCAGTTTCGTCAGGTTGTCGTGCTGCCCCAGGGGAAGTTCAGGGACCTGCTCGCAGCTGGATCGGACAAGCGCGAGGAGATCATGCGGCAGCTCTTTCGCACGGAGGAGTGCGCCGAGCTGGAGCGGCGGCTGCAGGAGCGCGCACGCGAGGTCGTGCGGCAGCGCGAGGAGCTGCTCAGCGAGAGGAGAATCAGACTCAGCACGGTAGAGGCCGAGGACGATGAGTCGCTGGCCGCCCTGACGAAGCAAGCCCTGCAACGTGTCGAGGACGCGAAGCGCGCGTCGCTGGCGGCGGACAACGCCGCTGCCGAGGCGGCGAAGGCTCTCAGCGAGGCAAGGAGTGCCGACGAGGCGGCGACCGCGGCCCGGAAAGCCGAGGAAGAGCTTGGGCGGCTGACGGGCCGGAAGGCCGCCCTTGATGCGCTCCGAGAGAAGGCGGCTTGGGCGCGCAAGGCCGAGAAGGTGGCGCCGTTCGTAGGGGCGGCCGACGAGGCAGCTGAGGCGCTGAAACTCGCTGAGGTTGAGAGGGCTGAGGCACAGGAGGCGCTGAAGACGGCAGGTGCCGCTCAGAAGAAGGCGGCTGCAGCGCTGCGCCTCGAAGAGAAGCGGGAGCCGCAGCGCACCAAAGCAACGGAGCGGGTCCGCAGCCTAGGCGAGTTGCAGCGGAAGGTTGCGGAATGGCTGATCGCCGAGCGAGATAGCGCGGAGGCGCAATGCCACCTGGATGGCGCGACGGTGAAGTTTCAGGAAGCCCGCGACGGTTTGAACACAGCCAAGGCGGCGCTCGAAGCGGCGACGCTGGAGGGCCAGAAGATAGCTGCCGCTTGCCAGAAGCTGAGCACCGCTCGACTTGAGCTCGAGCGCGCCGACGAGGCCGCACAGGCGTGTGCCGCTCGCGATGCTGCCAAGGAAGAGCTGACGAGACTGGGCGGGCTTACGGCGAAGGCCAAGGCCTGTCGTGACGCTGCTCAGAAGGCCTTCGAAATCGAGAAGGCGGCGCACGACGACCTCGACGTCCAGTGGCGCGCCGGCCGCGCGGGCGCCCTGGCCGGTGATCTCAAGCCTGGAAGCCCCTGTCCCGTCTGCGGGTCACTCGAACACCCGGCTCCTGCTCATGGCGCCGAGCAGATTAGTGACGAGGCGCTGGATGAGGCGCGAGCGGGCGTCGAAGACGCGCGCTCTTCATTGGAGACAGCCAAGGGCAGGTTGGCCGATGCCGAGAAGGCCGAGGCCAGGGCGAACGAGAGGCTGACGACGCTGAAGGGCGCTGTCAAGGCCGGACTGGCGACCGCGAAGGCACAAGCGGCCCTCCACAAGCGCCGCATCGAGGTCAACGAACTCGAGGACACCCTTCGTGATGCTCCTGATCCCGACGAGATACAGGCGGACGCGCGTGAAGCAGTGGATCTTGCCGAGAAAGAGCTGCAGGCGGCGCAGGAAGCTGAGAGGACGGCATCCTCCACTGCCGCGAACAAGAAGGGCCACGCCGACCAGCTCGTTTGTGACATTCCCGCTGACCTCCGCAACGAGGAGTCCGTGTCGCAGGCTCTCCATGACGCTCGCGAGATTCTCGAGAAGCTGGAAACCGCGTACGCCGGCGCGCACGAGGCGAAGGTCGAGGCGGACAGCAAGAAGGTGGTGGCGGAGCGTGATCTCAATGCTGCTGAGCGAGCGTTGAAGTCGGGGGCAAGCAAGTACGACAGCTCGCAGAAGGCGCTGGAGCGCGCCCTGACGCGACAGGCCTTCTCCGACCTGGCCGCTTGCCGTGTCGCATCGATGCCTGAAGACGAGATTGCCGCCGCAGAAGAGCACGTCGAGGCGCACAATACCGCTCTCGATACAGCCAAGGGTCGCCTCGAACAGGCCCGGAGTGTCCTGAAGAAGCACCCGAAGGTCGGGGATCTCGACGAGTATGCTCGTTCGGCCGACGCGACTGCCGAGGCAGCGAGAGAGGCGCAGACGTTCCTCAGCGAGACTGAAGGTCGCTTGCGGGGTTTCGAGAACGTGCATGAGGAACTGGCGAAGCTGGACGAGCGATTCGCGGATGCCGCAGCGCGTTTTGCCGTGATCGGCCGGCTCGACGAGGTTGCCAACGGACGCTCCGAAGCGGCCAAGGTGTCCTTCCAGCGCTGGGTGCTGGGTGCCTATCTCGATGACGTTCTCGCTGCGGCCAGCCGGCGTCTCTTCGACATGAGTCGCGGCCGCTTCAGGCTGGAGCGCCAGCGGGAGATCACTGACCGCCGTAGGGCGACGGGCCTTGAGTTGGCGGTGTACGACTCCTACTCGAACCGGTCTCGGCCTGCGGTCACCCTCTCCGGAGGCGAGAGCTTCCAGGCCGCTCTGTCGCTTGCCCTTGGTCTGGCCGAGACCGTCCAGGAGCGTTCCGGAGGCACCCGTCTCGAGACGATCTTCGTCGACGAAGGATTCGGGGCGCTTGACCCCGACTCGCTCGACCTGGCAGTGGAGGCGCTGATGGAGCTGAAGGACTCAGGCCGCCTCGTCGGCGTAATCACGCACGTACCCGAGATGCGCCAGGTGATCGACGCGCGCCTCGAGGTCAGGGGCGGGCCAGCGGGCAGCTCGACGGAGTTCGTGGTGGCGTAGGGAAGGAAGGCATGGCGGCGATCGCTGCCCGCCTACCCGGTCGAAGAAGGGGCAGACGCGGAGCCAACGTGGTGGGGGCGAGATGGCACTGAATCCGATTGTCTTTACTGAGAACGTGGTGCGCAGCTTCCTGCGCTATCAGCTCACGGCGTACGCGTTTGCGGACGAGGGCCTTCGCGCGCAGATGCGAGGGTTGCTGTCCCTCGACGAGACCCGCCAGTCGCCGTTGCTCAGGGGCCCATACGTGAGCCTGTCGCGACCGTTCCGCGAGGGGGCCGCGGTCGACGCGCTGGTGAACGAGGGCATTCTCCACCCGCTCATGCGTCAGCGAATTCCGGCGGAGATCACTCACCTCTACGGACACCAAGAGGACGCGATTCGGGCCATCTCTGCCGGCCGCTCGACTCTTGTCTCGACGGGCACCGGCTCGGGGAAGACCGAGTGCTTTCTGTATCCGATCGTCAGCACGTGCCTTCGTCTGCGCGATGAGGGTGTACCAGCCGGCATCAGCGCGGTCATCGTCTACCCGATGAACGCTCTCGCAGAGGACCAGCTCATGCGGCTGCGGTCGCTGCTCGCCGGGACCGGCATCACCTTCGGGATGTACGTAGGCAAGACGCCGGAGTACGACAGCGCTGTGGCCGGCATCAGGTTGCCGTCTGGTGCGTCGCACGCCGACTACGAGGCGATGCTGGCTCGAACTCGCGAGGCCGGCAGTAGCGAGACTGTCTACCCGCCGGAGGAAGCGTGCTCGCGGGAGGCGATGCGTGAGCGGGGTGCCCAACCGCGCATCCTGCTGACGAACGTCAAACAACTTGAGCTTCTGCTCACGCGACAGCGTGACGTTGACCTGTTTGCGGACGCAAGGCTCGACTTCCTGGTCTTCGATGAGGCACACACGTTCTCGGGTGCGCAAGGAGCCGAGACGGCCTGTCTCATCCGCCGTCTGCGGGCGTTCTGCGGTCGCGACGCCCAAGACACCGCGTGCGTCGCGACGTCGGCGACCATCGTCGATCCCTCAAGCCCCGACGCGGCGAGGTCGTTTGCGTCACGCTTCTTCGGTGTTCCGGCCGGTGACGTGGTGACGGTCGGCGAGGCCTACGAGCATGAGGTGTGGGTGGATGAGCGCTCGGTGCCGCCGGCGCCGCCGGACGATCCGGGCAAGCTGCTTGAGGAGTGCGCGCGAGCCGTTGAGGGAGACGGCGGCTCGACGGGCGCCGCCGTCGCCAACCTGTACCGACGGCTAACTGCGCGCGACTTGCCGGAGATGCATTGGCAGGAGGTGCTTGCTCAGGAGTTGGTCTGCAACGAACTCGTCTACCAGCTCGGCGAGCTGCTCGCGACACCCCGTCCACTTCGGGACTTGCCTGATCTGCTGCAGTCCGCAGTCGGGCGGCGCGCCACGGAAGCTGAGATCCTTGTGTGGCTGACGCTCGCCGTGGCAGCTCGCCGTGATGGTCGTCCACTGCTGCGTCCGGTTGTGCATGGGTTCATACGAGGCATCAGCGGTGCGGTTGTGACCTTCCCTGAAGGCAAGACCGGGCCTCGGCTGTGGCTGGCTGCGGAGGACGAGATCGAGACGGAGGGAGCGCAGCGCCATGCTCACTTGAACGTGCTGACGTGCACGACCTGCGGCCAGCACTACTACGTGACCGCGCTCAAGGACTTCGATTTCACCGGCAAGGTGCCGGGCGGTGGCGATGCGGCCGGCGATGGCTCGTTCTGGGAGCGGCTTGACGAGACGCAAGGCGGCGTTCGCGTGGTTCTCGTCGATCGGATCGTCGGCGGAAGTGACGACGAGGACATTGCCGAGCACGAGCGCCTCGCGAGCGTCCAGATGTGCAGGCATTGCGGTGCGTTGCATCCAGCGGCTGTTGCCAACTGTCAGCACTGCGGCGAAGCAGAACCCTTCGTCGAGGTTTTCGCCATTCGTCAGAACAAGGACAACCCCGGGTACCTCACGAGCTGCCTCTCGTGTGGCGCCAACGGGAGACGGTTCGGTGGGCTCTATCGTGAGCCCGCGCGGCCGGTGCGCGCCACTAACGTCGCCGACGTCCACGTTCTCGCCCAGGACATGGTTCACCACTCCGAGCGGCCGCGGCTGCTCGTCTTCTGTGACAACCGCCAGGACGCAGCGTTCCAGGCCGGCTGGATGAAGGATCACGCTCGGCGGTTCCGTTTGCGCGCGCTGATGGCCCAGGGGCTCAAGGATGGCCCCGTCTCGGTCGGCGACCTTGCCATGGCCCTCGACGAGACGATGAGCAAGGACGAGTCACTCTCTCGCGCCCTTGTGCCCGAAGTTTGGGAGGTTGTGCGTCGCGAGGGCAGCGGCGGCCGCCACGAGCAGGAGCGACGAAAGTTCCTCCGCATCCAAGTACTGCGCGAAATCACGCTTTCGTCGCGTCAGTCGATTGGCCTTGAGCCGTGGGGGCGCATGAAGATCGAGTATGAGGGCCTCGACGCGACTCTGCCGTGGCTTCAGGAGCAGGCCAACAAGCTTGGCATGCCTGTCGAAGATCTACGCGAGGGTGTGGCCAGCGTGCTCGACTACCTGCGCCGCAAACGGGTTCTGCACGATCCGGAACGCGAGATCTTCAGCAAGTACTGGATGGACGGCGACCTCGAGGTCCAACAGGGCTATCTGCCGCAGCTCGGCAACCCGGTGGGCACGAAGCTCCATCGCGCCGACACCGAGAAGCAAGAGCTCGTCACGCAGTGGCTGAGCGTTCGTGGCGAGACGACGATCAGGCAGATCGTAAAGAAGTGGGGAGTGTCAGGCGAACGCGTCGAGGAGTTCGCCGAAGGACTCTTCGGCATGCTCACCGAGGCGCGCCTTCTGGTCCCGGTGCAGCTCAAGGGGTCGAAGGGAAGACCTTTGCCCAATGTGAGCCAGGTCTACCAGGTCGACGCTGACCGCCTGCGTCTGGAGGCCTATCGCGGCGTCTACCAGTGCAGGAGCTGTCGTCGTCGCACCACTCGCCGCACGCCGGGCATGAAGTGCACGGCGTGGCGGTGTGACGGCGAGCTGGAGTTCGTCCCTGAAGATCCGGACAACTACGACCTGCAGCTTCTCGACCAGGGCTACTCGATGCTCAGGCCTGAGGAGCACACGGCCATGGTTCCAGTCGAGGAGCGTGAACGTCTCGAGAACCTGTTCAAGGGCGACTCAGACGCGGTGAACGCGCTGGTCTGCACCCCGACCCTTGAGCTGGGTGTAGACATCGGCCAGCTCGATGCTGTGCTCATGCGCAATGTGCCGCCGCTCCCTGCGAACTACTGGCAGCGCGCGGGTCGCGCGGGCCGTCGACATCGTATGGCGGTCGACTTCACCTACTGCCGACCGGTTTCGCACGATCGCGCGTACTTCGCCGATCCCCTGAAACTGCTGGCCGGCCGCGTCGATGCGCCGGCGTTCAATCTGAGCAACGAAGTGATGGTCGCCAAACACGTGCACGCTGCTGCTATCACACGACTGCACCAGTACGCGGACGACGAGACCCGGCCCCAGCACGAGCGCAATGCGACTGCGGAGACTCTGGCCCTCTGCTTGCCGAACCAGGTCGCCGCCTACCTTTTCGACGACGGCATGCTGCGTCTCGAAGCCTTCGATCTGTCACCTCTGGCGCAGCTCGTGTCTCGCAACGTGAATGACCTGACCGACTACGTGCAGCGGGCCTTCGGGCAGGGATGGCCTGAGGCCGATGCTGCGGTAGTGAGCATCGAGGCACTTCGTGACCACATCGACAGCATGGTGGACGAGTTGGAAGTCGTGGTCGGTCGGTTGCGGCGTCGCCTGGCGTGGGCGATGGACCAGATGAGGCGACTCAACTCGCAACGCGAGCAGCAAGGCGATCTTGAACCGGAGGACGACGCGCTGTTCCGGCGCTGCGACCGTCTCGTGAAGCGGCTCAAAGGCACTGCCAGACGAACGCGTCGCGAGGCGGAGGGCTACGACGACGTGAACACCTTTGGCGTGTTGGCGGCAGAGGGATTCCTCCCTGGTTACGGACTGGAGGTCGGTTCGATCCTCGGCTCGGCCGAGATTCCGTTCTGGCGGACCGGTGCAATGGACTTCATCCTGCCTCGTCCTCCTGCTGTCGCGCTTCGAGAGTACGTGCCGGGCAATCTGATCTATGCCAACGGGAACCGGTTCGTGGCGCGCCGGTTCCACCGAGACATCGACGAGCAGCGCGCAGAGATGCCGACCTACGAGGTTTCTGCCGAACGGCAGGCGGTGAAGGAGACGAACGTGTCAGCGCCCGTCTCGGGTCTAGGTGCCGAGACGCTGCGTGCCATTGCGGTGTGTGACGTTGACTTGGTGCACCAATCACACATCTCGGACGACGAGGTGTTGCGCTTCCAGCTGTCGGTTGCCGTTCACGGTATTGAGCGGGATCAACACAACGGCGGGCAGGCGTACGCGTGGGGCACGCAGGCGCTTCAGCATCTTCGCGGGGCGCGGCTGCGCCTGGTGAATGTCGGTGCCTCCTCGGCGATCGAGCGCTCCGGCGTTCTCGGCTACCCGGTATGCACTGTGTGCGGGCAGAGCCTGTCGCCTCTTTCGTCGGCGCGTGCCCTTCAGCAGTTCACCGAGTCACACGAGGAGCGATGCGGTCGGCCTGTCGAGCCGGTCGGCTTCTACACTGACACGGTCGCCGACATGCTCGTGCTGCGTGGTTGCGCTGACCAGACGGTGGCCTACAGCGTGGCGGAGGCCCTCCGCCTGGGGGCATCCCAAGTGCTCGATATGCACCTCGACGATCTCCAGGTGCTCGTGATCGGCCACGTTGATCGCGACGAAGTCGACGCTCTGTTGTGGGATCCGATGCCGGGCGGGTCCGGGTTGCTCGACCAGATTCTCGGGCGGTTCGATGAGGTCATTGCGGCCGCTCGTGCTGTAGTGGACGGCTGCCCATCGAGCTGCACGACTTCGTGCATCGACTGCCTCCAGACCTTTCGCAATGGCTACTACCACAAGTTCCTCGACCGCACGGTTGTCTCTGAGAGGTTTGAGGTGTGGGGCGAGGCCTTGGCGGCAACCCACGGCATCCCTCCGAAGCAGCCGTCGAAGGAGCCTGAGGAAGGTTCGTACCCGGTCAATGCTGCAGAGGCAAAACTGCGTCAACTCCTACTGGCCGCCGGCTTTGAGGAGGGCGTGCGTGGCGGGCAAATCCGGCTAGACCCGGCCATGGGCACCACGACGCCCGACGTGATCTACAGAGCCGCCCATCACGATGAGAACGAGGGCGTCTGCATCTACCTCGACGGCATGAGCGCACATCTGCACGGGAACCCTGCCACGGCCGAGCAGGATCGCCGAATCCGTGACTGGTTGCGCAACAACGGCTATGAGGTCATCGAGATCGCGGCGACCGAACTCGACGACCAAGGAGCCATGACGCGGTACTTTCGCAAGCTCGCCGGCTACTTGGCGGAGCCGGAACTGCGAGACAAGGTGCGGGACGATCCGTCGTGGTTCCAGAGGGCCGGGATAGCATTGACGCAGGGCGCGCGCGAGACGCTGCGGATCGTGGTCCCGAAGCCGGAAGATAGGTATCGAACGTGCGTGCCGTTGGTGCCACTGCAGGCAGCAGCCGGTGCGTTCGGGGATCCGCAGAACGTGCATGACGACGACTGGGATTGGGTTGAGATCGGAGCGATGCGGAAGCTTCGAGAAGGCATGTTCGTCGCTCAAGTCGTCGGCAGGTCGATGGAGCCTCAGATTCCAGACGGGGCCTTCTGTCTCTTCGCGGCGCCGGTCACAGGTTCGCGGCAGGGCAAGACGGTCTTGGTCGAACTGGCTGACGCGGTAGACCCTGAGACCGGCGAACGATACACGGTGAAGCGATATGAGAGCGAGAAGACTGAGGACGACGACGGTGGATGGCGTCACGTCCGAGTGACACTGCGGCCCAACAATCCGGACTTCGAACCGATTGAGCTGAGGGTCGACGACGAGAACGTGGTGGCCGTGGTGGGCGAGTTCCTCGAGGTGGTTGGAGGTGCGGGTGCGCTGGGCTGACCGTGCGTGTTCTTGTCGACCCAGTAGTTGGCCACTTCGACAATCGGATGCTGACTTCGCCGGCTTCCAGAAGTACCTCTACCAGGAGAGTGCGGCGTAACGGGCAGTACTGCTTGCACGTCGCTAGAATGCACACGGAGATCGTGTTCGTCTGAAGCGGGTAGCTGGTGATTGCGACCTACGTCGCGGAGCGCCTCACAAACAGGAGAACCGACATGATCCAAGCCGTACTGACTCCTGCCGCCGGGAAGCGCCTGATTGCCAGGGCCGTGGTCAGCCTACCGGTGATCCAGACGGCGCTTCAGTCCGGCACGATCGTCGTTGTCGCCGGGACGACCAACGGATATGTCGCCGAGGAGTTGCTGGCGCTCTGCGCGCACGGGGCGAAGTTCTCGCGTGAACGGTTCTTTCGCGGCATCACGCTGCCGCCGGGCGCCCACAAGACCACCGCCGCCGGGCGGCTGGCCGACGACGGCGGGTTTCCCGGCGATGTGGTGATCCGGAAGGGCGCGTGGCTCGAGGGAGCGACGATCTTCGATGTGATCGACGGCCTCGCGCAGGGCGACGTCATTCTCAAGGGCGCCAATGCAGTTGACCTTGCGCAGAGGCTGGCCGCGGTGCTGATAGGCGACCCCAAGGGCGGCACGCTCCTGGCGGCGCTCCAGGCCGTTGTTGGGCGGCGCGTGCGCCTCATCCTGCCCGTGGGATTAGAGAAGCGTGTCTCCACAGACTTGGTCTCGCTTGCCCGCCGCCTCAACGCTCCCGGTGCGCACGGTGCGCGGTTGATGCCCGTGGCGGGAGACGTTGTGACGGAGATCGACGCGCTCGAGATCCTCACCGGCGCCAAGGCGGAACTGATGGCCGCCGGCGGCGTGTGCGGAGCGGAGGGCACAGTGTGGCTGGCCGTCTTCGGGACGCCCGAACAAGAGAAGGCCGCGAAGGCGATCTTGGCCGGCGTGATGGGAGAGGCGCCCTTCACTCTCTCGTAGACTCGACGGGCGAGCACGAGGCGCCGCGCCGCCTAGTTCCTGTCTTGGTTGGTAGAGAGCTTCCTCGCCCTTATCTGAATCATCCGGTGCGATGTCTCGCCCTTTCAGGGCGCCGGCCCAGCGCATGCCTTCAACGAAGTCGATAGCAATCGCTCGTGGGTTGCCTCGCTTGTGAGTAGACCTGCACGGTTGCGCACCGAGGCTAACTGTTGTGAATGGTCTCGGTTGACGAATGCAGTTCACGCATTGGCCCCGCGCCCATCTGGTTCACGTCGTCCTGAGACTACGAGGCCTCTAAATTGGCCGTGCATTGCCGATACAGAAGCCATGTTTCTGGTGTGCAAGGCCCAGTGGAGGCGTGAGATGTTCCCGGATTACAGAACCATTAGGCAATGGCGGTACTCTCTGGTTCCTTCCGGGAGTCTCGACTCCACCCGTGCCAGCGCCAACCCGATGGCTTCGTCACGAAAAGGAGACGCTCTTGCTCGATAGCAATGTGGCTCAGCTGGAACAGCTCGGATTCAAACTTCGCGGGTCAGTCTGGCTTGGCATGTCGAAAGGATTCTTCTTCAGGGTGCGCCAGGATGGCGACATCGAGACACAGCTTGTTATCGAGTGCACATTGGCAACCGGTGAATCACACGGAAGTGTTGTCCGTATGCTCAATGAGCTGCAGAGCGTTCAAAGGATACAACGATATCGCATAGACAACGGTACCGTTGCCATCCATTGTACGGCTCTCGGAAGATTGTCTAAGCTAGACGAGCTCATTCGTGATATATCCACCGGATTGGAGTCATTCGGAGCACGTAGTAAATGTGATGACTGCGGTAGAACAGAACGACTGCAATACTATGCCAATGACATAATCTCGCTCGTTCTCTGCGACGCGTGTTCGATAAATATAGCGAAGGTAATCGAAGAGTATAAGCAGTCACCAAATCACTACGCAATTGGATTTGTTGCCAGTCTTGGTGGAGCGCTGCTCGGATCCATTGTATGGATGATCGTCGGAGCATATGGCCTAATAGCGTCTCTGGCAGCATTCGCAATTGCATATCTCGCGTTTGCTGCATATGAGAAAGTACACGGCAAAATGACGATGGTAGGAGTAGCTATCAATGTATTTACCATTACCACCGCGATAATATTCGGTATGTATGCAACTCTGTATATTGACATTGCACTTGAGTACAATGATGTAAGTATACTTGATTATATAGGAACTACGCCGACGTTGTTCTCAAATGCCGAAGTCATAGAGT
The DNA here is from genome assembly GCA_041393415.1 of Thermoleophilia bacterium. Lineage (GTDB taxonomy): Bacteria > Actinomycetota > Thermoleophilia > UBA2241 > UBA2241 > CAIXSE01. The sequence goes on from JAWKKE010000007.1 coordinate 12,645, forward strand.
CTCTTCTGCCGATGCTTGGATTCGGTGCGCTCTTTGGTGTACTCGGGACGTTTGGGCTCGTGAGAAAGTACTACGGCACTGCCAAGGGAGCGAATCAGCTGCTGCCCGTTTTGTTGTCCGGCGAAGGTACACCAGGTGCACGTGCGATGGAGGTGGCGGAGTCTGCCACGGGGGCGCCGTCGACTCGATCGGACGATGGGCATACCGCGGTGGATCGGCATGAGCCATTGTGCTTGGCGCCGAGCGGGTGGTACGAAGACCCGACGAGGCGACATCAGCTCCGGTATTGGACGGGAGCGGAGTGGCACGCGGCAGTGGCCGACGGCGGCGCGGTCTCGGAGGATCCGCTGCTGGCTCCGAGCACACCGACGTTGTAGTTCATTGGAGAAAGGCCGGCTCGCGGTTCGGAGATGCCGGGGACGGACTAGCCCTTGATGTTGAGGATCGGGCGCACGTGCGCCACCGCATCCACCATCTCGCTCTGCTGACGCATGACGTCGAAGATGCTCTTGTAGGCAAACGGCGACTCGTCGAGCGTGTCGCTCGATACGAGCGCGACGACGCCGGTCATTGTGGCGGCGAAGCTCTCTATCGTCAGCGTTCGCTTCGCCTCCTTGCGCCCGAGCACCCGGCCGGCGCCGTGTGAGCTGGACCACAGCGCCTGCGGGTTGCCTTTGCCGCGCACGATGAAGCTGCCGTCGCGCATGTTGCCCGGGATCACACCCATCATTCCGGACTCGGCGTGCGTCGCGCCCTTGCGGTGAATCCAGAGTCCGTCCTTCTCCTCGGCGTGGTTGTGGTTGCGGTTGATGAGCGCGTCCCACTCGCCGGCGCCGCCGCAGTGCTCAGACAGAACCGCCTCGATGCGCCGCATGATCTCGCGCCGGTTCTCGAGCGCGAACGCCAGGCAGAAGGCCAGATCGGTGACGTAGGCGCGGCCGGCGGCGCTCTCGAGAGGGAAGCCGAAGTGCCCTTCGCGCGGCCTGCCGTCTGGGCTCGCCGTGCGCATGTAGTGCGTCGCCGCCGCGTAGCCGATGCCGCGGCTGCCGGAGTGAATCACGATCCAGACTTTGCCGCTCTCGTCGGCGCCCACCTCCGCGAAGTGGTTGCCGCCGCCGAGACTGCCCAGTTGGCGCAGACCGTTCTTGGCGAAGATCTCCTGCATCTTGGCGGTTCGCGGCAAGTGGCCGCCCTCGGGCCATGCGGTGTCACGCGTGTTGTGGGCGAAGCCGACCGGCACCGCTCGGTAGATGCCGTCGAAGATCGCGCGCGCCTTCGCGCGCACGTCGTCGGCACGGTAGGTCGTCGGCAGCGCGCACATGCCGCAGCCGATGTCGTAACCCACCCAGGCGGGAAGTACCACGCCTTCCGTGGCCACCACTGCGCCGATCGGCAGCGTGTAGCCGACGTGCGCGTCCGGCATCAGCGCGCCGCGCACGGTGAACGGCTGCTGCATCGCGCTCTCGAACTGACTCAGCGTCTCCCGCTCGAGCGCCTCGACGAAGATCCGGTACGGCTTCTCGGTGTTGATCTCGGTGTTGACCTGCATGATCTCCTCCTTTCCGTGGGAGGGCCTGGCCAATCTCGCCCACAACCCCACGCCTCAGGGTCGAGTTCGCGCAGTCGGCGCGTGACTATCTTCGCGCCAGTACGGCTCGTCTGCGAGATCATCGGCCGGGTTCGGCAGCTCGAGATACTCCGCGCGCCCTGGCGGTACGATACGGAGGTCGTAGAGGAGGCCTTGGCCGAGGAGCTCAAGTGCAGCAAGCTATGGTGCGAGTTGGCAGCGTAGCGGCATTCCGCTCCAGCAACCGCATCAACCGGACGCGCCGTGGCGATCGCTCCTCCATGGCCTGGGCGGGCAGGTTGTGCGCCCGGCGTAGTGCGCAGGGCATTCGATGAGGGAGGCGAGCGTGGAGAACAGTGCACAGAACCCTGATGACCCGACTCGTAAGGACCTTCCCCCGGCTTCGCAGCGTGGCCATATGCCGGGCGTACACATGGCCGGCACCACGCCGCAACCGGCATATGATCCCGACGAACCATGGTCGGAGTTGCCTCAGTTGAAGAAGGTGTCCCCGGCCGCCGCGTTCGACCTTGTCAACGTACTTCGCAAGGCCGGTGTGCCGGTCCTCGGCCCGAAAGGCACGTCGTGCGGGCATCTTCTCGGGCGGGAAAGTCGATGTGACGCTCTCGGTTCCGGAGAGGCTGCGATCAGAGGCAGCGCTCATCGTTGCGCGTCACTTCCCCGACCAGTAGGACGCCGCAGTAGCAGGGCGGCATGAGTTCGACCTGGCCGGCGCATCTTGGTCGCACCCATGGCTACAACCCGCGTCGACGGGGTAGGAGGGACGCAGGGAGACGGAGTGGCAAGGGCGAAGCTGCCGGGAAGAGGCCGACGTGACGCAGGGGGTCGATGTGGCGCGCGAGCGCGGTGAAGACAAAGCCGGAGCCGGCGTCGACGGTCCGCTGGTCGAACTCGTCGGGGCCGCCAAGACGTACGGTAGCGGCGAGCTCGCCGTCCACGCGCTCAAGCCCACCAGCCTGAGCATCGCGACCGGCCAGTTGATCGTGATGCTGGGACCGAGCGGCTCGGGCAAGACCACCTTCCTCAATCTCGTGGGGGGCATCGAGCGCCTCAGCGGCGGGCAGTTGCTCGTGGACGGTCGCGACGTCTCGGCGATGAAGGGTGAGGACCTCACGACCTACCGGCGCGAGGTCATCGGTTTCGTCTTCCAGTTCTTCAACCTCGTGCCCACGCTGACGGCGCTCGAGAACGTGCAACTCGTGGCGGAGCTCGTGGGGAGGGGGGAGGCGGCGGAGCAGGCGCTCGCCGATGTGGGTCTGGGCGAGCGCCTGGACAGGTTCCCGGGGGCGCTGTCGGGCGGCGAGCAGCAGCGCGTGGCCATCGCTCGCGCCCTGGTCAAGCGCCCGCGGCTGCTGCTCTGCGACGAGCCCACGGGCTCGCTCGATCTCGAGACCGGGCGGCAGATCCTGGCTCTGCTGCAGGCGGCGAGCAGGGACGGCGAGCGCACGGTTGTGCTCGTTACGCACAACTCGGCGATCGCCGAGGCCGCCGATAGGGTGATCCGCATGCGCTCCGGCGAGATCGTCGCCGATGAGCGCAACGATCATCCCCGGCCGGCGGCCGACGTCGTGTGGTGAGGAGGCCCGGCGTGGGCAGGCTGCTGGCACGCAAGCTGCGCCGCGACATGCGCGGCCGCGCCGGGCAGTTTCTGGCCGTCGTCATCGTCGTCTTTCTCGGCGTAACGCTCTTCGGCCTCTCGTACGACGCCTACCGCAACCTGATCGCCTCGTACGATCGTGTCTTCGTGCTCACCAACTTCGCCGACCACACGATCGCCGGCGGCGACACCGATGCCATTCTCGCCGCCGGACGAAGGGTGCCCGGCGTCGCCGAGGCGGCCGAACGCAGGGTCGCCGACGCGCCGGTGAAGGTCGGCGACACCACACTGCTCGGCCGCCTCGTGGGTCTGCCGGCCGACGGGCAGCCGCCCATCAACGGCGTCATGATCCTCAACGGGGAGTACCTCACGCCGGGGAGCCCCACGGACGTGCTCGTCGAGAAGCACATGGTGGAGCACTTCGGGCTCACGCCGGGCAGCCGGCTGTCGCTGCAGACGGCGGACGGCTGGGAGACGCTCGTCATGCGCGGCGAGGCGGCCTCGGCGGAGTACATCTGGCCGGCCCCGAGTCGGCAGCAGGTGCTGGCCTCTCAGGACGAGTTCGGCGTGCTCTTCGTCTCTGAGGATCTGATGGACCGCCTGACGCCGGGCGCCGCCGTTCGGCAGGCGGTCTTCACGTACGAGGACGGCGCCGACCGGGCGAGCGTGGACGCGGCGCTGAGCGCCGTGGCGCTCGCCAACGGCGCCGTCGACTCCTTCACGCAGGCGGAGCAGCCCTCCAACGCCGCTCTGCACGAAGACATCAACGGCTTCGGCGAGATGTCGGTCATGTTCCCGGTCTTGTTTCTCGGCGCCGCCGCGCTGGCCACCTACATCCTGCTCACCCGTCTCGTGTTTTCGCAGCGCTCCCAGATCGGGTTGATGCTGGCCAACGGCTTTCGCCGCCGCACCGTCTTTCTGCACTACCTCTCGTTCGGCCTCGTGGTCGGGATCGTCGGTGCCATCCCGGGCATCGTGGCCGGCATGCTGCTCGCTCGCCTCGCGACCAGCCTCTACACGAGCGCCATCTCCGTGCCGGTGAACGTGATCCAGTTTCACTGGGTGACGCTGATCGTCGGTATCGCCTTCGGCATCGTCGCCGGCGTGCTCGCCACTCTGCCGCCGGCGATGCGCGCGGCGCGCTTCACGCCGGCCGAGGCGATGAGCGGCGCCGCTGGAGCGCCGCGCGCCGGTCGCAGCTTGCTTGAGCGGATTGTGCCGGCGCTGCGGCGCCTGCCGACGCACTGGAAGATGGTGCTGCGCGGCATCGGCCGCAGCCGCCGCCGTTCGCTGCTCACGGTGCTCGGCGTGGTGCTGGCGGCGGTCCTTGTGCTGGCGTCGTGGGGCATGATCGACACGACGATCGTCTTGCTCGACCGCCAGTTCAACGAGATCCAGAGCCAGGACGCCGAGGCGTATCTGGCGCCGGGCGACGTCGACAAGGGGCTGGCCGCCGTCGCCGCCGTGAGCGGCGTGGAGCGCGCCGAGCCCGTCGCCGATCTGCCGGCGTCGGTGCGCTCCTCGACGGCGCTCTACAGCACCGGGCTGCAAGCGTTCGAGTCCGGCACGACCATGCACCGCTTCCTGCTCGCCGGCGGCGGCGAGACGGACCTGCCGGCCCAGGGCATCCTGCTCGGCTCGGCGCTGCGCGACATCCTCGCTGTGAGCGAGGGCGACAGCGTCGAGGTGACGCTGCCCGGTCTCGACAGCTCGTTCAAGGCCGAGGTCGCCGGCTTCGTCGACGAGCCGCTGGGCACGTTCGTCTACATGTCGCTACCGGCGCTGCGCACGGCGCTCGGCGGCTCGGTCGAACCCGTGAACGCCGCCATGGTGACGTTTGCCGCCGGCGCCGACCCCGCCGCCGTGCGCGCCGATCTGAGCTCACTTCCCGAGGTGACCGTGGTCGTCGACTCCCGCGCCCTGTACGCGATGGCGCAGTCGTTCATGGGTCTCTTCTACGCCTTCGTCGGTCTCATGGTTGCCCTCGGCGGCATCATGGCGCTGGCGCTCATCTACACGACGATGTCGTCGAACATCTCCGAGCGCCTCACCGAGTTGGCGTCGCTGCGCGCCGCCGGCATGAGCCGTCGGCGTCTGGCTCTGCTGTTGACGAGCGAGAACATGCTGCTGACGGTGCTCGGGATCGTGCCCGGGCTGATCGCCGGCTACTACGCGGCGCGCCTCTTCATGGCTTCGTTCAGCAGCGATCTGTTCACGTTCAACCTGGCCCTGCGGCCGTGGACGCCGGTGGCCGTGGCGGCGGCGTTGCTGATCGCCGCGCTGCTCTCGCAGTGGCCTGTGCTGCGCGCCGTGGAGCGCATCGACATCGCCAAGACGGTCAGGGAACGTTCGATCTAGCGAGAGGGCAATGAGATGGCGAAGCACGCGTACGCGGTGATCTACTTCCTGCTCATGGTCACCGCCATCGTCGGCGCCGATGTTCTGTTTCTGCGCAACCACTTTGTCGCGCGACTGATCACGAACATCGCCATCGTCGCCGTCTTTGCGGTCGTCTACCTCGTGTTCTCGAAGCGACTGTGAGCTAGATGGGCTCGTTCGCGCTCAGTCGCGCGAGCCCGCGGGCCACACCGTCTCTTACCATGTCCGCGTAGGGTCCGTCCGGGAGCGCTGAGAGCCGGGCCTCGGCGCTGCGGTAGTACTCCTCGGCCCGGCGTGGGTCGCCGAGTTCCTCGTGTGAGTGACCGAGGTTGAGATACAGCGACGGGTAGAAACCCGCCACACGTGCGTCGGCGACTCGGTCGGCGTAGCGCAGGCACTCCTCGTTCCAGCGCAGCGTCTCGTGCGGCCCATCCTGATGCCGAGCCACGTAGTGGGCCGCGACGCAGCGCTCATAGTCGTCGCTCGCGGCGCCCCAGGCCTGCTCGAAGAGCGACTTGGCCTCGTGCATGCGTCCCGCCGCCTCGGCCTCCATGCCCTGGGCGCACAGCTTCACGACGGCGTTGTTGGGGTCCATCTGCACCGGCGGCTCCTATCCATCGACGTCCTCGCAGACTAGCACGGCGCCCGGACGACAATCCCGGGACCGTCCGCTAAGGCGGACCACATATACCGCACTTGACATATGGTATATCATGCATATGAGGCGGCAGTGGCCGTCGGCACTGGACCGGCGTACTAGAGGAGAACACGTCATGTTGCAGACCCCACTGGAGCACATCGAGTCGGAGCAGGCCTTCAAGGAGACCCTGGCGAGCAACGAGAACGTCATGATCTGCTGCGGTCGAATGGGACCGATGTGCCTGCCCGTGTACGACGTCATGGAAGCGCTCACGCCCGAGTACCCGCACGTGGCCTTCCGTGACATGGCCTTCGACGAGCCGGTGGCGATCACCATTCGCGGCCTGCCCGAGACGCGGAGCTTCACAGGATTGCCGTTCACGGTGTACTTCAAGAACGGCGAGGTCGTCGCCGCGACGAGCAGCATTCAGACCATGGAGCAGGTCACGGCGATCCTCGACGAGCACTTCGGCGCGCAGGGCTGACCGGCGGCGATGAGCACGGACTACGACATCGTCATACTGGGGGCGGGGCCGGCGGGTCTGACCGCGGGGATCTACGCGGCACGGGCCCGGCGCTCGGTGCTCATCCTCGACAGCGGCACCATCGGCGGTCAGACGGTGCTCACCGACAAGGTGGCTAACTACCCGGGTGTGGCCGAGACCTCGGGCCGCGAGCTGTCGCAGACGATGGCGCAGCAGGCGCGCAGCTACGGCTGCGAGGTCAAGGCGTTCGCGCGCATCGTTGAGGTCGACCTGACGGGCGAGCTCAAGTCGGTCACGCTCAAGAACGGCACGCACATCACGGCGAAGGCGGTCATCGTCGCCTCTGGTGGCGTGCCGCGCAAGCTCGGCGTGGAGGGCGAGGAGCGGTTCGTCGGCAAGGGCATCTCCTACTGCGCCACCTGCGACGGCGACTTCTTCACCGACCGGCCCATCGCCGTCATCGGTGGCGGCAATTCTGCCCTCGAGGAGGCGGTGTCGTTGAGCCGCTACGCCTCGCACATCACCGTCATCCACGAGTTCGACCACTTCCAGGCCGAGCCGTGGATCGTCGCCGAGGCGCAGGCGAACGACAGGATCAGCTTCTTGATGAACCAGCGCGTGCTGGGGTTCACGGGCGAGACTGAGCTGGCCGGCGTGCGCTCGGCCGGCAAGGAGACCGGGGCCGTCTCGGAGACCCCGGTCGATGGCTGCTTCGTCTTCGTCGGCTACGTCCCCAACTCCGCGGTCTTCGCCGACCAACTGGACCTAACGGAGCGCGGCGAGATCGTCGCCGACGCCGCGCTGCGCACCAGCCTGCCGGGGGTCTTCGCCGCCGGCGACGTGCGCGAGAAGCGCGTGCGGCAGATCACCACCGCGGTGGCCGACGGCACGGTGGCGGCGCTCTCCGCCCTCGAGTATCTCAGCGAGGCGACGCCGTGACCGACGCCGCGACCGCTATCTGCAAGGCGCTCGCGCACCCGGCCCGGCGAGCGCTTCTGCAGGCCTTGAGCCGCGGCGAGTGCGACGTCGGCAGGCTCAGCGCCGGCCTCCGTCTGGATCAGCCGACGGTGTCCAAGAGCCTCGCGACGCTGCGCGCCGCCGGTCTTGTCCGGGTACGCGTCGACGGCCGGCGCCGCTGCTACTCCGTGAATCACGAGGAGATCGTGAGGCCGCTTCTCGGTCTGCTCGCCGAGCTCGAGGCGCAGGACGCAGAGAAGGCGCCGGATGCCGGGAAAGGAGCGGCGCACGGAGCGCAAGGCGGGGTGCCGGTCGGACGGCGTTCGGGTCACTGGTAGCCCGGCGGCGCACGGCCGCGAGCAGGGCGTGCCTCTCCAGAACCGGCGCAGGCGTCCGATAGGAAGACCTGCGACTATGGATAACGATCCCCTGCATGATCTCGAGCTTCTCGTTCGTTCGCGGTACGGCGCCCTGCATCTCAATACGGCGGAGGAAGACCGTGCCGAGGCGTTCGCGAAGGCTGCCGCCGAGCAGCTTCTGCTGACGCTCTTCGTGTGGCGGCGCGCCTCCGGCCTTAGGCGGGCGGGTACGCCGGCTGAGGTCTACGGCACGCGAGACCCGCGGGTCGCGCTCTCGCACATCATCGGCTCGACGTTGCCGGCGCTCTACGTCTTCCACGGCCTGGCGCCGGATCTTCAGAAACCGGAGGTGGCCGACCTTCTGCGCGAGGCGGCGCAGCGGCTCAGCGGCCGCCCCGGCGCCCTCGTGCTCACCGGCGCCGACATCGCCATCCCGGAGGCTCTGCGACCGCTGGTCGGGCCGGTACGCGTGCCCGCGCCGAGCCGGCAGGACTACGCGCAGCTACTGCACTGGGTCTGCCGTGATCTCTCGACCCGTATGCCGGTGCAGATCGCGCTGACGCCGGCCGACGAGGACCGGCTGCTGGTCAACCTTCAGGGTCTCGCCGTCGCGGAGGCCGAGAAGGTGCTCATCAAATGCATCATGGACGACGGGCGGCTGGACGCCGGAGACATCGCCCGTGTGGCGGATGCCAAGCGCGACAGCATCGAGCGCGACGGCCTGCTCGAGTACCGTCCGGTCACGGAGTCGATGGACGAGATCGCCGGCATGTCGCACCTCAAGGAATGGCTGCATAAGCGGCGCCTCTTCATGGACGATCCGCAGCGAGCGGCCCAGTTTGGCCTCGACTTTCCTCGCGGCCTTCTGCTCGTCGGCGTGCCCGGCTGTGGCAAGAGCCTCTGTGCCAAGGCGGTGGCCGCCGCCTGGTCGCTGCCGCTCGTGCGGCTCGACCCGGGCGCGCTCTACGACAAGTACATCGGGGAGACGGAGCAGAATCTGCGCAAAGCCGTCGGCGCCGCCGACCGGCTGGCGCCACTCGTTCTCTGGATCGACGAGATCGAGAAGGCGTTCGCGGTCGGCGGCGGCGACGACGGTGGTACGTCGCTGCGCGTCCTCGGCACGTTCCTTTCGTGGTTGCAGGAGCGCCACGGCGACGTCTTCGTGGTGGCGACCGCCAACGACGTGCAGCGGCTCCCCGCCGAGCTGCTGCGCAAGGGTCGCTTCGACGAGACGTTCTTCGTCGATCTGCCCGGCGAGGCGGCGCGGGCAGTCATCTTTCACGTGCACCTGCGCCGGCGAAGGCAGACGCCCGAGCGCTTCGATCTGCGGCGACTGGCGCGCGAGAGCGCCGGCTACAGCGGCGCCGAGCTGGAGCAGGTCGTCGTCTCGGCGCTCTACGCGGCCTACGCCGCCAACGCGCCGCTCAGCGACGAGCTGCTGCTCGGCGAGCTCAAGCAGATGCCGCCGATTGCGGCGACGGCGCGCGAGAAGATCGACTTCGTGCGCGCCTGGGCCAAGGGCCGCACGGTACCGGCGGGCTGAGCTGCGCCCGTCCGCCGAGCACCGTCGCAACGAGGTCTGGCGCGCGGACTCGCGAATTAGGCGGAGAGAGAGATGGCGACCATGAACCGAGATGCCCCGCGGAATCGGGCAGGATCCCTGCTCGAGGCGGTCGCACGCCTACCGGTCTGGGCAACGCTTCTCATCGCCGCCTCGGTCATGGCGGCGCTTGCCGGGATCGACCTGGTCACCGGAGACGAGATCAGCTTCTCCATCTTCTACCTGGCGCCGATTCTGTATGTGACGTGGTGCGCGGGTTTTCGCTGGGGTGCCGCCGCTGCCGTGGTCGCGGCGGCTACTTGGGGCGTCATCGACTTCGCCTCTGGAGCGCGGTACTCGTCCTCGTTCATACCGGTCTGGAACTCCGTGGTTCGGCTCGGCTTCTTCCTCACAAGCGCGTACATACTCCGGGCGCTCCAGCACGCCAACGAGAGGATGGAAGCGCTTGCGCACACGGACTCGCTCACCGGTGTCGCCAACGCGCGTTCCTTCTACGCGGCGCTGGAGCGTGAGATCGAACGGCAGCGCCGCTACGGATCGGCCTTCACGGTGACGTACATCGACCTCGACAACTTCAAGGCGGTGAACGACACCTGCGGCCACAGCACCGGCGATGAGCTGTTGCGCGCCGTGTCCGCCGAGGTCTCGCGAAGCTCGCGCGCAGCCGACACCGTCGCCCGGCTGGGCGGAGACGAATTCGCTGTCCTCATGCCCGAGACCGGCCAGGACGTCGCCATGGCGACGGCAGCGAGAATCCACTCCGGGGTTGTGCGCCTCATGCAGGCAAGTGCGCACGACGTGCCCGGCGCGGGAGCCACGGCCGGAGTAGTCGTGTTCGAGAGTCCTCCAGAGTCGGGCGACGCGGCCGTGAACGTCGCCGACGGGCTGATGTACAACGGCAAGGCTCTGGGGAGGGGCGTGGTGCAGCTCGTGGTCTGGCGTCAGCCTGGTCGCACGGAGCCGTTGCGCCCGACGGACGCGACGCCCCTGTCGTAGTTATCTAAAGCACTCCGGCGCTTCTTCGACTGCCTTGCTCAGCAGGAGGCGCGAATTCTCTACGGTGATGTGCGCCCCGTCGTAGAACTCCTCGGCGTCGCCGTCGAAGGCGGCGATGTCGGTGTAGTCCAGCACGCGGAAACGGTAGCGCGTGCGCTGCTGCTTCAAGTAGCGCTTGAACTGCGCGTACTGCTCGGTCCAGGCGGGGACTTGGCGAAAAGCTGCGAGCGCACGCGGCTGGATTGGCATGATGATGATGCAGGGAATGACCCCTTGCGAGTTGCAGAGCGCCATCACCTGTTCGAAGTAGGCCTTGGCGCGTGTCGTAGAGCGCGCGGCTACTTGCGTCCTCTTCTCCACCTGTGTGGGGATCCACTTGTCCAGCGACTGCTCCAGCGTGAGACCTCGCTCCCGATCGCGGTCGTAACGCGTGTACTCGAGCATGCCGCGCTCCGTAAAGCGGTTGATGGCGAGGAGATTCTTGATGCCGGGCTCACCGCGCCGCTCCTTCTGCTCTGCGATGAGGGTGGGAGGGAACCATTGCGACAATCGCCGATCGTAGATGAGACCCTGGGCAAACGTGGTGTCTGTGAGGCTTCCCACCTGCATACCCCAGACGAGCCGCAGTTTGTTGTTTGGCGCGCGGCTGTACAGGTAGTTCGTGAAGGCCCATACGTCCTCGGGCTTGCAGTTGCTCACCGCGCAGTTCATGGCCGAAAGGCCGGTGAGCTGCGTCACGAAGTCCGGCTCGAGGCGTGTTGTGCGCGAGCCGCCGATCAGCATGAGCTGGGGCGGCCCCGGCAACTCGTCGATCAGGTCCGCCTTGAAGCTGTGGACGTAGCCGATCTCCTTGTAGCGCCGAAGCTCCCAAATGGGAGTCTCTGGAGAGGCGCCGGCGTAGGTGATGAGTGCCGCGCCGCCGCCGAGGAGAATCACCAAAATCAGGAGGGGAGGGAGGAGTCTGGACAGCCACCGAGTGCGTCGTCTGGCCATTGTCCCTCCCTTCTTGCGTCACGAATCGACCGGTTCGATTCTTCCGGGCGGGCCTTCTGCGTGTCAAACGCAATCCCTTCATCTTCCGGGGATGGGCGGCTCGGTGCGCTGCGATTGGTCGGCGCGCCTTCTGCTTGCGCGGGAGCGGCCGACGGCCAGCACGCCAAGGCCCGCCAGAGCCACTGCGGCAAGCGTGACGCCGACGATTGCCGGCCAGAGGTTGGTGCGTTTGGGCTCGGCATTCCTCGCCGGAGGGCTTGCCGGCGTTGCCGGCGTTGCCAACGATGCGGGCGCGGCGACGGCGCGCGGTGTTGACCCCTCCGGCGCCAGTTCGGCGTTGAAGATCACGGCTGTCTCGTAGGCGAGCCAGGCCTGATAGACCTCGCGGCCGGATAGCAGGAGGTGGTCGAGGTCATAGAAGTCGTCGCTGCTGAGCTGCGCGTCGGGTACGAAGTCGATGAAGCGGGCGCCGTGCTTCTCTGCCAGACGGCGCCCGGTGCTCAAGTAGCGCTTGTTCACCTCGCTGAGGTCGCCGGCCATCGCATCGATGTCTCGCGGCAGCGCGAGCACCACGGTGGTGTAGCCGCGGCGCACGCACGTCTCAATCAGCAGGTCCAGCTGCTTGGCGTGCGCGTCGAACCGCTCGTTGAACAGTCGCTGGCGGCGCTCGAGCCAGTACGCCACCCGCTCGCGCTTGCGCGCCGGCGTCCAGGCGTTTACGGCTCGGTAGTGGTGGCGCACGAAGGTCGGTTTCGTGGCCGGCGGAGTCACGTCCGTGGTGGTGGTGAAGTCGGCGGTGAAGCGGCCCGCGTTGATCCCGATGAAGACGATCATGGGTGTCTTCGGGAGGGTCTTCACGAGTGCCAGCTCCTGCTCGAAGGTCTGCCGTCGCGAGCCCAGGTCGTACGTCGTCACGCGCATGCCGCCGAGCTGCTCCACATCGGCGGCCCAATCGGCGTTGGTCTTGACTGCTTCTCGGGCGCTGGAGCCACCGAGCAGCAGAACGACCGGATCGGGTGGCGGGTCGTCGCGGAGCTGCCCCGCCACCCACAGCGCGTACTGCCACTCGGGTCCGTCGATGGCGGACGCGGTCGGCGGGAAGAGCCCGGCGACGCACATCACACAGAGGCACGCTAGCAGGAGGATGGGGAGGCGCCGGGCGCTCACGAGGACGCACCCGACCTTGAAGTACCAGTCATTCCAGTCACTGTACCACCCTCGGTCGGCCGTCGGCCGGGTGTCTCTTGCCGAGGGGGATACCACGTGCGGGGTAGCGGCTCGGCGCTCCCGCAGCTTCGCCGGCGGCCGCGACTGCCGTGGATGCGGCGTCCGTCCTACCTCCGCGGGGGTGACGGCCGGTCGTCCGCCGGGGGCACGACGGTCTCCCTGGAGTGGCCCGCGGCGCCGCGTAAATATCCCTCCGCGACGCCCCCTGATTCACCACCGTTAGGGGATTCGCCCGCGGCGACCCCGGCGTAGCGTTTCCTCACTGAAACGATCGAGGGGGGAGACATGCAGACCACCGTCATCCAGGAGCGACACTACGCCAGGACGCGCGATGCGCTCGTCCGCATGGAGCAGGAGTTCGTCGCCGAGTCGCTCCTCGAGCAGTCGTTCGCGGGCCGCGCCGTCGTGCAAGCGCGCGGCCTCACTCGTACCTACGGCGGGGGCGACGCCGTCGTCCACGCGCTTCGCGGCGTCGACATCGATATTGCCGCCGGTCGGCTGACGGCGATCATGGGTCCGTCCGGATCGGGCAAGAGCACCTTGATGCATATTCTCGCCGGCCTCGATCAGCCCAGCAGCGGCGAAGCGTGGATCGACGGCAGCGAAATCACTCGTCTCTCCGAGAAGAAGCTCACGCAGTTGCGCCGCGACAAGATCGGCTTCATCTTCCAGAGCTTCAATCTTCTCGCCACGCTGAGCGCCGACGAGAACATTGTGCTGCCGCTCTCGCTGGCGCGCCGCACGGCGGATGAGGCCTGGCGGCGCGCGGTGATTGAGGCGGTGGGTCTGCAAGATCGTCTGACCCACCGCCCGGCCGAGCTCTCCGGTGGCCAGCAGCAGCGCGTCGCCGTCGCCCGCGCGCTCATCACTCGGCCGTCCGTCCTGTTTGCCGACGAGCCGACGGGCAACCTCGATTCGCGCACCGGTGGCGAGGTGCTGGATCTGCTGCGGCGCAGTGTCGACGAGTTTGGTCAGACCATCATCATGGTCACGCACGACGCCGGCGCCGCCAGCATCGCCGATCGCGTTGTGTTCCTCAAGGACGGGCAGATCGTTCTCGATCGCGCGCGCATGAGCCGCGACGCCATCTACGACACCATCAAACACCTCGAGACGCCGATGGCCGCACCTGTCGCCGGCGTCACTGTGGGGGTCTGAGATGACGCGCCTCGCTCTCCGCAACCTGGCCAGCCGGCCGTTGCGTACTATCCTCACGACGCTGGCCATCCTCCTCGGCGTGGCCATGATCACGGGGACGTACGTCCTCACCGATCAGATCAACAACGGATTCGCCAACATCTTCGAGACCTCGTTCAAGGGCACGGCCGTTCAGATCGAGCAGAAGAGCTCGTTCGGCAGCCTTGAGGGCGACGCGGTGCAGACGATGAGCGACGGCCTCGTCGCCGATGTGCTTGCCGTTCCCGGCGTCGACGACGTCGCCGGCATCTACGAGACGGTGGGCGCCGCAATCGTCGACGGGAAGCCCGTCGAGACCGGCGGCGCCCCGACGTTGCTGACGACGAGCACAGGCGAGCCCTTTAACCAGGCGACGCTCGTCGCCGGCGGCGAGATCCAGAGGCGTAACGAGGTCGCGATCATCAAGAGCTTTGCCGAGAAGACCGGTCTGCGGCCCGGCGACACGTTCACCGTCGCCGGCCCGGCCGGCCGCGAAGAGGTCAAAGTCGCCGGCGTCTTCGAGTGGGGCGAGTCCGGCTCTCTGGGCGGCACCATCGTCATCGCCGGCCGCCTGCAAGACGTGCAGCGCTGGGGTGGCGAGCCCGGCAGAGTCACCGGTATCTCCGTGTCGGCCGACCCGGGCGTGACTCCCGAGGATCTCGCGCAGCGCATCACGGCGGCTCTGCCGCCGACGCTGAGCGTCAAGACCGGCGCGCAGGCGGCAGCCGACGCGACCGCCGAGACGTCTGCCGCCATCGGCTCGTTCCTCACGCCGGTGCTCCTGGCGTTCGCCGGCGTCTCCGTCTTCGTCGGCGCTTTCATCATCTTCAACGCGTTCAGCATCACCGTCGCTCAGCGGCGCCGCGAGTTCGCGATGATTCGCGCTCTCGGCGCCAGCCGCCGGCAGGTGCTCGCCTCCGTCGTTGGCGAGGCGCTCACGCTCGGCGTGCTGGCCTCGGCCCTCGGTATCGCTGCCGGTCTCGGGGTCGCCAAGGGCATCAACGCGCTCTTCAAGGCGCTCGGGGCCGACATCCCGACGGCGGGCATCGCTCTCGAACCGCGCACGATCCTCATCGCCGTGCTGGTGGGCGTCGGCGTAACACTGCTCTCGGCGCTGGTCCCGGCTCTGCGCGCGACGCGCGTGCCGCCGGTGGCAGCCATGCAGGAGGGGGCAGCGCTGCCGCCGACGCGCTTCAGCAAGTCTGGCACCGCCATTGCTCTGGCCTTCACGGCCCTCGGCGGCGGCTCGCTGGCGTACGGCATCTTCAGTGACGGCGGGACCAACGGCCGGCTGCTCTTCATGGGTCTCGGCGCCCTGCTGCTGTTCGTCGCTATCGCCATGCTGTCCAAGTTCGCGGTGCGGCCGGCGAGCCGGGTCATTGGCTGGCCGATCGAGCGTCTCGCTCCGATCAGCGGCCGCCTGGCTCGTGACAACGCCGGCCGCAACCCGAGCCGCACCGCCGCCACGGCGGCCGCGCTCATGATCGGCCTCGCCATGGTCGTCTTCGTCGCTGTGTTCGCCCAGGCGATGAAGGGCTCGTTCGGCGGCGCGATCAGCAAATCCACACGCGCCGATCTCGTCGCCCAGGATCAGACTGCGTACCTCACTGTGCCACAGTCGGCGGTGCGCCACCTCGAGAGTGTGCCCGGAGTCGAAGCCGCGGCAGGCGTCGCCTGGGCTCAGTTCGAGGTCAAGGGTGGCGGCATCATGTCGGTCAACGCCGTGGACCCCGCGGTCTGGCCCAAGGTCTGGGGCCACGATTGGCGGCGCGGCGGCAGCGACGCCCTGTTTGGCCGGCTCGACGCGCACAGTGTGATTCTCGAGGACGGCTCGCCGATCGCGGCCAAGGTCGAGGCCGGCGACACGATCACCGTCACCAGCCAGGCCGGCAAGAAGGCCACGCTCACCGTGCTCGGCTTCTACCGCGATCAGATGGCCTACACCGGCATGATGGTCAGCCTCGACACGTTCCGGGAACTGGGCGTCCCGACCGCGGCCGGCATGACGCTGGTGCGTACCGATGGCGGCGCGGAGACGCGGGCCGCCGTCCAGAAGGCTCTGGGAGAGTTCCCCACGCAGAAGGTCCAGACCAAGACCGAATACCTCGACGGCGTCAACAAGCAGGTCGATCAGATTCTGACGATGTTCTACGGTCTTCTGGCGATGAGCGTGATCATCTCGATCTTCGGCATCGTCAACACACTGGTCCTGAGCGTCCACGAGCGCACGCGTGAGATCGGTATGCTGCGTGCCATCGGCGCCAGCAGGCGGCAACTCGGCCAGATGGTGCGCTACGAGAGCGTGATCACCGCCGTGATCGGCGGGGTGCTCGGCACGCTGGTCGGTATCGCGATGGCCTACGTGATCGTCACGCAGATGGGCGGCGACGGCCTCGTGTTCAGCCTGCCGTGGCTGCAGTTGGGCGTGTTCTTGGCGCTCACCGTGGTCGTCGGCGTGGTTGCGGCGGTCCTCCCGGCGCGTCGTGCCGCCGGCACACGGATTCTGGAGGCTATTCGCTACGAGTGACGCGACGACGTATCGCGCCGCCTCTCGTTCTCGAGGCGGAGTGTGGGGGGGCCGGGGTGGCGCTACGTCGCCCCGGCCCCCGTGCTTATTCGCTCGGCCCCTCGCCCTGCGTATGCGTGGCCTTGCGGAGAACGCCCTCCTGGTACAGCTGCCGGATCTCCTCGTCGCTCAACCCCAGGTCGGCGAGGATGTCCTCGTTGTCCATGCCGATCGACGGCGCGCCGCGCCAGATCTGCCCGGGACGGCGCTTCTGCTTGGGCACGACGTTGACGCCCTTGAACGTGTCACCGCGGACCGTCGGCCACTCCGTGAGGATGTCACGGGCGGCGTAGTGGGGATGAGTTGCCGCCATCTCGTAGTCCATGACGACACTGCACGGCACGCCGACGCGGTTCAGCGTGGCGTCGACGGTCTGGGCGTCGTGCGCGAGGCAGTAGTCGGCAAGCGCCTGGTGCAGCTTGGGACCGGCTTCGGAGTCCCAGGTGAGCATGATCGTACCCACGGGGAAGTCGTCGGAGCCGTACTCGAAGCCCAGGAACTCGATCAGCGCCTTGTAGACCGGCGCTCCCCATGTGGTCACGTAGACGTAGCCGTCGCCGGCGCAGGTGAAGACGCCGTCGCAGACCCAATCCGCCATTGTGGAGCCGAAACGCTGCTTCTTGACGCCGTGGTTGAGGTAGTCGAGCACGTTGTAGGCCTGCACGCGCAGGAGCGCCTCGAACTGAGCTACGTCGATGCTCTCGCCGATACCCGTGCGCTGGGCGCGGTAGACGGCCGACATGGCCGCGCCCCAGGCGAACAGCGCTGTGAGGTAGTCGCCCGCGAACGGGTAGGCGGGGACCGGCGGTCGGTCCGGGTAGCCGTTCTGATGCAGGTAGCAGCTGAAGGCCTGGGCGACCGAGTCGTACGACGCTCGCCCGATGTAATCGGGGTGGCCGTCCTGACCGTAGCCCGAGATGTGCACGATCGTGAGCGCCGCGTTCCACTCCCAGAGGAGCTCGTCGCTGAGGCCCCAGCGCGCGAACTGACCGCCGCGTGAGGACTCCAGAAAGATGTCCGCATCCTTGAGGAGCATGGCGAGGATCTTGCGCCCCGGCTCGCTGGTCAGGTTGAGGCAGAGCGTGCGCTGATTGCGCCGATCCTGCTCGATCGCCAGCCTTACGCGCAGGCCGTCGGGATTGCGCGCGTTCTCGATCCAGATCACATCGGCGCCTTGGTCGGCCATGACCTGGGCGGCGAAGGGGCCGGCGATCATGCTGCCTGCATACACGACGCGCAGTCCTTCCAGCGACCCGAACCGCGGGACGTCAGCCTCTCTCGTCATGTTCGAGCTCTCCTCTCGTAGATTGCGGGACTGCCCGCGAGCCGTCTCATCGCCGCCTCACGATCTCCTGTGTGAGCGCCGGGACGACGGTGAAGAGGTCGCCGACGATGCCCAGATCGCAAATCTGGAAGATCGCCGCCTCGGGATCCTTGTTGATGGCGACGATACGCTTGGAGTTCCTCATCCCAACTTGATGCTGGAAGGCGCCGCTGATGCCGGCGGCGATGTAGACCTCGGGCTTGACCGTTGTGCCCGTCTGTCCGACCTGGCTGCTCAACGGCCGCCAGCCGGCGTCGACGGCGGCGCGGCTGGCGCCCACGGCGGCGTCGCCGATCGCCGCCGCGAGTTCCTCGAGCAGAGCGAAGTTGCCGGCCTCCTTCATGCCCCGACCGCCGGAGACGACCACGGATGCCTCGTCCAGCCTGACGCCAGCGACGGTGTCCTCATGCGTCGCCACACGACGGGCGCGGCGAAGCTCGTCGGGTACGTCGACGGCGACTGGTACCACCGTGGCGCTGCCGCCGCAGGGCATGGCCGGCAGCGACTTGGGACGCACGAGGACGAGCCTCGGCTCCTCACCGCGCAGCTCGACCTCCACGATCTTGGTGGCGCCGCAGGGCTCGCAGCGAACCTGCGTCAACGAGAGGACGTCGGTGGCGTTGCTCGTCAGCGCGACGCCCAGTCGCACTTGCAGCCGGCCGGCGATGTCACGCGTGTCGTATGAGGAGGGGAAGAGGACCATCGCCGGGCGGTGCTGTTCGATGAGCCTGGCCAGCACGTGCGTCGCCGGCTGGGCGAGGCAGGCGGTGAAGACAGGGTCCTCGCCCAAGTAGACCGTCTGGGCGCCGTAGTCGGCGAGATCGGTCACGGCGTCGCCGGCATCGGGCGCCAGGACGACGGCAGCGACGTCGCCGGCCAGCGTCCGGGCTTTCGTCAAGCATTCGAGCGTTGCCGGCGTCGCGCGGCCCTTCGCGATCTCACCGTAGACCCAGATCGTCGCCATCTCAGACCACCTTCGCTTCGGCGAGGAACTCCCAGAGGCGTCCTGCGGCCTCGTCGTCCCACGGGATCACGAGGCCGCCGGATCGTGCGGGCGCCTCGGCGACTGCGATGACCTCCTGGCTCCACGTCGTCTCTGCTTGCTCAAGTCCCAGATCGGCGACGGCCAACCGCTCGATCGGCTTCTGTCGGCTCTGCATGATGCCCTTCATGGTTGGGTAGCGTGGCTCGTTGGCGCCCGACGTGACGGTGACGACGGCGGGCAGCGGGCATTCGATCTCGTCGTGGCCCGCCTCCGTCTGTCGTTCCGCTCGGATGACGCCGTCGTTGACATCGAGACGCCGGACGAAGGTCACGCTGGGCACGCCGAGGCATTCGGCCAAGGCAACGGGCAACGTCCCGGCGCCGCCGTCGGTGGACTCGGTCCCCGCGATCACGAGGTCGAAGGGTCGCCGCCGGACGGCGGCGGCCAGCGCCCTCGCCGTTGCGAGCACGTCGGCGCCGCGCAGGCGCTCGTCGCTCACGAGCACACCGGTGTGCGCGCCCATCGCCAGTGCCCGCCGTACCGCGGCCAGCGCGAGCTCGGGTCCCATCGATACGACGGTGAGTTCGCCGCCTTGTGCTTCGACGAGACGCAGGCCGGCCTCGACGCCAAACTCGTCCGTGGGGTCGAGGCCGCCCTCGACTCCCTCCCTGACGACGAGCCCGTCGGGTCCCAGGTCGGGCACACCCTGAGGATTCGGTACGTACTTGGCCAGGACGACAACATCCATATCGTGAACCTCTCCTCCGTCAGATTGCGTGGTCGTCGGGCATGCTCGCCGTCGCGGGCGACGTGAGCCGTTCGGCCACGACCTCGGCGAGGTCGCGCGGCCGCAGGGTGCGGGCGAGATCTAGCGAGCCGGCGGCGTCTTCGAACATCGTGAGACAGAACGGGCAGTTGCTGACGAGCGCCGTCGCCCCTGTTGCCTGAGCCTCGGCGACCCGCGCGTGGCTGATGCGGGTTCCCAGCCGCTCGTCGGCGAGTACGCGACCGCCGCCACCGCCGCAGCAGAAGCTCTCGCGACCGTGCCTGGGCATCTCGGCGATGCGGATTCCGGCGGCGGAGATGACCTCGCGTGGCGCATCGAATACGTCCATGGTGCGGCCCAGGTAGCAGGAGTCGTGGTAGGTGGCGGACAGCGGCGCTGGCGCGAGTTGCAGTTCGCCGCTCGCGAGCAGCCGCCGGATGAACGTTGC
Source organism: Thermoleophilia bacterium (assembly GCA_041393415.1). GTDB lineage: Bacteria > Actinomycetota > Thermoleophilia > UBA2241 > UBA2241 > CAIXSE01. The sequence continues at coordinate 32,691 of JAWKKE010000007.1, forward strand.
GTGGTGCTCGACGTCGACGCGTAGTCCGAGCTCGCGGTAGTCGCGATCCAGAGTCGCGTAGCAGTGCGGGCAGGTTACGACCACACGAGTGGCGCCGCTGCGCGCGATGCTGGCGACGTTCTCCGTCGCCAGCATCTGATACAGGTACTCGTTGCCGAGCTTGCGCATCGGCTCGCCGCAGCACCTCTCTTCGCCGCCGAGCACGCCGACGCGTACGCCGGCCGCCCGGCAGATGGTCACGAAGGCCCGGGCGACACGCTGGTTGCGTGGGTCGAACGAGGCGTAGCAGCCGGCGAAGTAGAGAACATCGAAGGGCTCGCCGTCTGAGACGAGCGACACGTCGAGGCCTGCCGCCCAGTCGGAACGACGGTTGCCGGGCAGGCCGAGCGGGTTGCCGCTCATCTCGGTGCTGCGCGCAGCGCGTTCGACCTCTTCGCCGGCGAACGCACCCTCCATGAGCACGAGGTTGCGTCGCAAGGCGACGACCTTCTCTACATGCTCAATCTCGGCTGGGCAGATCTCTTCGCAGGCCCGGCAGGTGGTGCATGCCCAGACGGCGTCGGCGGAGATGGCCTGCGCCAGCTCCGCCTGCGGCCCTGCGACGGCGACGTCGCCGATCGCTTGCACGAGTTTCATGGGCGACAGCGGCTTGCCGGTGCTCCAGGCGGGGCAACGATCCTGACAGCGTTTGCACGCCGTGCAGGCGTCGCTGTCGAAGATGTCCTTCCAGCGCAAGTCGGCCACGCGCGCCGCGCCGAACTGCTCGGTCGTCTCGTCCTCCAGATCGAGCGTCGTCACGAGACCCTTGGGCTTGGTGGATCGCAGCAGGTTGTTGATCGGCGTCGTAAACAGATGGCGGAGCTTGGTGAAGGGAACGGCGGCAATGAACGCGGCGACCAAGCCGAAGTGCAGCCACCAGAGAGCGCGGTGCAGCGAGACGAGCTTCGCATCGCCCAAGGGATCCAGCGCGTACGCGATGAGCAGTCCGATCGGCGACCAGTGCGCCAGGGTGTCGTTAACTGCAACCTCGGTAACCGCCATACGGCTGCCCTCGATGACGAAGCCTGTGAGGAGAATCGCGATGAGGAGGCCGTGGATCAGGTAATCGTCGGCCGCGGTGATCAGGCCTTCGGGTCGTAGGACGAAGCGCCGGATTGCGAGCGCCAGCAGGGCGAGGAGCGCGACCAGGCCGGCGATATCTGTGACGAGTGAGAATCCCCTGTAGAAGGCGCCGACGAGAATCGTCACGTCGAAGACCGGCTCGAGGAGGTCGACCTGCGCCATGATCAGCAGGGTGGCGACGAAGAGCAGCCCGAAACTCCAGAAGAAAAAGGCATGCTGGACGCCGCCGTTCCTCACCCGGAGAACCCTGGCCTGCGCCAGCGCAGCGTTCAAGAAGTGGCCGAGTCGTGACGCGGGCTGGTCGCTGCGCGCCTCCGGTTGGCCGAGCCGCCAGACACGCAGGCGACGGGCGAAGCCGACGATGAGTATCCCCGCCGCCAGCGCGGCCAGCGCGTACATGGGAAGGACGACCCAGTGGCCGAGGTTCCAGTAGATCTCGCGCGTATCGTTCACTGGCTGAGAGGCGGGCCAGACCGGACGGCTCGGTCTATGAACGGAAGAGGCTGCGGGCGATGACGAGCCGCTGGATGTCGCTCGTCCCGTCCTGTATCTCCTCTAGCGCGGCGTCGCGCAGCCACTGCTCGACGGGATATTCGCGCGAGTAGCCGTAGCTGGCGAGCGTCTGCATGGCGGCGTGTGTGGCGAAGACCGCGGCCTCCGAGCCCGTGAGCTTCGCGGCGGCCGCCTCCACGGTGTATGTCTGGCCGGCGTCGGCGAGGCGCGCGGCGTGCTCGTACATCATGCGCGCCTGGTCGAGACGGAGCTTCGCGTCTACGAGGCGGAACGACACGGCCTCGAACTCGCTGATCACCTTGCCGAACGCCTTGCGCTCTTTGGCATACTCAACGGCGACCTCAAGGGCCGCTCGTCCGATGCCGACGCTGGTCGCCGCCAGTTCGGTGCGCACGAATTCAAACCACTGCATCACGCCGTAGAAGCCCTGACCCTCGGCGCCGATGCGGCGGTCCTCCGGGATGAAGCAGTCGTCGAAGAAGAGCTCGGCGGCGGGGAACGCTCGCTGCCCCATCTTCGGCAGGGGTTTGCCCATGGTGAAGCCGGGGTCGTCGCGTTCGACGACGAAGCACGTGATGCCCTTCGAGCGCGTGCCCGGTGCGACCGTGGCAAAGACGGTGTAGTAGTCGGCGATGGGGGCGTTCGAGATCCAGATCTTCGATCCGTTGAGAACGTAGCCACCGTCGACCCGGCGCGCATGCGTCGCCAGGGCGGCGGCATCGGATCCACAGCCCGGCTCGGTGATTGCGAACGCCCAGCTCGGTGGTTTGGAGGCGCACAACGGCGCGATCCAGCGCTGCTTCTGCTCCTCGCTGCCCATGCTCAGGATTGGGCCGGTGGAGAAGCTGTTGGTGTCGATGACCTCGGCGATGGCGGCGTCGCCCCAGCCCAGCTCTTCGTGAATCCGGCATGACGTCAGCAGGCTGTGGATTCCGCCGCCGCCGTATTCCTCCGGAAGACCGTAGGACGTCAGCCCGACCTCGGCGGCCTTGTGCAACACGTCCCAGGGATACTCCTCAGACTGATCGTACTGGGGGGCGACTGGGCGAATCTCCTTCTCCGCGAACTCGTGCGCGAGCGCCACGAGTTCCCGTTCCATCTCCTCGTGTTCCGATGACATGCCGACGTGCACCCCCTTCCGCGTCCGGCGACTCTGTGGCGCTGGCGCGCCGAGAACCGTGGCCGCGGTCCGCGTCTGGTCTGCGATCACGTTGCACGCGGCAGTATGCCAAAGCGCTTTGGCATCGTCAATAGGCTAAGATCGCGGTGTGACGCGACCCAGCAAGCCCAACCCGGGATCAGATCCGCGTACGCGACCGACTATCGAGGAGGTCGCACGAGCGGCAGAGGTCTCGCAGACTACCGTCTCGCATGTCCTCAACGGCAAGGGGCGAGTCGACGTGCGCACCCGTGAGCGGGTTCTTGCGGCTGCCCTCAACCTGGGGTACAGGCCGAGTCTTGCCGCGCGCAGCCTCGCCTCTGGACGAACATTCACGCTCGGCCTGTCGCTGCCTCGAGTGCCGTGGCAGTCGCTCACGGAACTGATTGCCAGCGAGTGGTACGCGCGCATGATCGCCTGTGCGGCCCACAGGGCGACCGAGCGCCGCTACGGGATCGCGGTTCTCCCCGACTTACAGGATGTCCACGACTGCCGGAGCTACGCGGTCGACGGCGTCCTCGTGCTCGACCCGAGTTTCAACGACTCGCGGCTGGATCTGTTGCAGGAGGCCGGCATCGCCCACGTGGCTCTCGGTCGCGATCTCGCTCACACTCGCGTCCCCTGCGTGGCGCCGGACATGGGGGGCGGCTTGCGTGCGCTTCTCGGTCACGTCAGCGAGAGAGGGGCGCGGCGGGTCCTCATGCTGGCCGCACCCGCGGAGTGGAGCTACTACGTCGAGGAAGTGGAGGCTGCCCGGGACTGGGCCGGCACGTCGAAGGTGGAAGTGTCGCGAATCGAGGTCGGCGGCGACGCACGCGACCGCGAGACGCTGATGAGCGCCGTCTCACAGGCCGCCGGCGCGGCGCTGTGCGGTTTCGACCCTCCAGACACCATCATCGGTCTTCTCGGCGACTTCGGTGCCAACATCATGCTGGCGGCAGTCGCCTGCGGGCTCGCCGTCCCGCGGGATGTCCGCGTGGCTCAAGACGTGGACACTTCGTCGACCCAGGTGGTGACGCCGGCCATCACGGCGCTCGATCCGTTGCCGTACGTGCAGGCGCGCGCGGCGATCGACTTGCTGATCGAAGTCGTCGAGCGTACCTGCGTGGAGGTGATGGTGACCACTCCCGTCACGCTGCGCGTGCGAGCATCCACGTAGCGCTGGCGCACCGCGCGCGTCGGTGCGGCGTTTGCCGTGGGGTATCGTATTGCCAGTCGCGCGACAGACGACGCCATCCCGTCGCCGGATGCGCGGTTGCGGTGACGGCAGGTCTTCCTCAGGAGGTTCCGCATGAGCACAGTGCTCTGGGCAAACGTTCTCATTGCGGGGCGGGTGAAGTCTGAACAGGCCGACTACGAGGCGCTCTACAGGCATGCGGAGAAGCTCGATGCTCTCGCTGCCGGGCTCGACCTGCCGTCGTTCGGGGCGATTTGCGACACAACGGACGAGCAAATCAACCTCGGGGTTCGGCATCTGCCTGCGGGAGTAGGGTCGAGTGACGAGCTCATGGCGCTTGAGGGCTCGTGGCTGCCCATGGAGGATGCGCTGACTCTGTTCACGACGTTGCGCGAGCACATCGTTGCCGCCAATGTGCGCTTCGGCTTGTTGAGCAACCAGCAAGAGCAGGTCGTCGACGAGCTCGACGCCGTGCTGGCCTTTGTGCGCGCCGAGACGCCTCACGCGGAGCAGTTCAACTTCTCCGTGGTCTCGTGATCGCGGACCCGTCGCGGGCAGAACACTAATCCCTCAAGGAATCGAGGGAGTTGGCCGTTGATATGGAAAGAGATACGACGGAGTCCACAGTCTGGAGTCTCTTCTGCGCCACATCCCCACACGTCTGGCAGACCGCCTCGCCGTTCATCTCGCGTTCGTGGCGTGCGCCGTTGCGGCGCTGCTCGGCGGCGCAGATTGGGCACAGGCGGCGGACGCCGGCGATCACGCTCCTGCGGTCGCGATGCACACTCTGCGCATCGACGGGGGTCTCGCCGTCGAGAGTTCGATCGGCGTACCGGCCGCGGGCGCCGGAGTCGCTCCCGCGGCAACCGCTGTCGCCGGCACCCTGACGGGCGGCGTGAGCGCCGAGCTCGGGGGCCTTCTGCGCGCCGGCGCCTCCGGCACCAGCCGCGTGCTCGACGTCGGACGGCGCTTCACGATGCTCGGCCTGGTCTGTGATGTTCCGTCTGCGCACGACGACGTCGTCGTATACGTGCGCACCAGCACCGACGGGGACGCCTGGAGCCGATGGTTGACGGTGCCGCTGGAGGTCGCCGCGGAGGAAGGCGGCGTGCCCAAGGCGTTCACCGAACCGATCTGGACCGGCGACGCTCGCTACGTTCAGGTGCGGGCGGTCACGGCGGCCTCGGGTGAGCCTGCGGCCGAGCTGACCGGCGTGCGTCTCGTCGCGCTCGACCCCGAGGTCGGCGACGAGCCGGAGGCCGCGTCCGTGAGCGATGCGTCGCCGCTTGCGGCCACAGGCGCGACGCCTGGCGTGCTCACGGCAACGGTCAAGACGCCGGCCATCATCAGTCGCAAGAAGTGGGGCGCCGACGAGTCGCTACGCTCCTCGGCGCCCAGCTACGCCAAAGTGAAGATGATCTTCATCCACCACACGGCCGGCGGCAACGACTACACCGCCGACGAGGCGGCCGGGGTCGTTCGCGCCATCTACGCCTATCACACGCGCGCCCTCGGTTGGAGCGACATTGGCTACAACTTCCTCGTCGATCGCTTCGGGCGCATCTACGAGGGCCGCTACGGCGGGGTGCGCCGCGGCGTCGTGGGGGCGCAAGTGCTCGGCTTCAACAGCGGCAGCAGCGGCGTCTCGATGATGGGCAACTTCGCCACCGAGGCGCCGACGCCGCAGGCGCTCACGGCGCTCGAGAAGCTGCTCGCCTGGAAGACCAAGATCCACAAGCTGAACCCGCGCGGCACGACCAAGATACGCTGCACCGTCGGCGATCGGTTCGCGGCGGGCGCCAGCGTGCGGCTGCCCGTCATCGCCGGTCACCGTCAGGCCAACTACACCGAGTGCCCCGGCAACGTCTTCTATCCCTTGCTCGCCTCAGTGCGGCTCGAGGCCGCCGGCAAGGCGCAGCCGCCGATCGTCTCGCTGGTCAGTGCGAGCCGCCTGCGCTTCAGTCCCAACGGCGACCGTTCCATGGATGACACCGCCGTGCGCTTCGCGCTCACGAAAGTTGCGACGTGGCGGGTGCAAGTGCGCGACGCGCTCGGCAAGGTCGTGATGAGCGAGACGGGGAAGGGGTGGACGGCGAGCGTCACGTGGTCGGGGATCGTGAACGGGAGCGCGGTCAAAGACGGCTCGTACACCGCGATCGTGACGGCTTCGACCAGTCGCGGGGCGGCGAAGCCGCGCAAGCTCAAGATCGTCGTCGACACGGTGGCTCCAAAGATCGTGAGCGTGAAGACGGAGCAGACGCGCTTCAGTCCCAACGGCGACGGTCAGGCGGAGACGGCGACGGTTCGCTTCACACCCGCGGAGGCGTGCTCGGCGCGAGTCGCCGTCGTGGACGACAACGGCAAAGTCGTGCGCCGGCTCTCCGGCTGGACGAAGAGCAGCGCGAGCTCGCACGCTCAGAAGTGGGACGGCGAGATCGCCTCGGGCCGTGCCGCTCCCGACGGCGACTACGCTTTCCTCGTCGAGTGTCGCGACGTCGCCGGTAACGTGGCGCGCCATACGGCGAAGATCGTGCTCGATCGCACCGTCGGCTTCCCCGTGGTCACGCCGGAGGCGTTCTCACCAAACGGCGACGGAGTTCATGACACGGCCACGCTCGGGTTCGAGTTGGCGCGCCCGGCGACGGTGACGGTCACCATCAAGGCCGGCGGAAAGACGGTGCGCACGTTCCGGCTCGGAGCTCTGCAGGCGGGCGCTCACACCCTCAACTGGAACGGCAAGACGGCGGCCGGCACGGCGCTGGCGAGCTGCCGGCCGAGCCTGTTCGTGACCGCGACTTCCACGCTCGGCACGAGCTCGGTGAAGGCGCGGGTGCAGTTGGATCTGGATCCGCCGGAGGTCGCTGCCCCCGCGGAGCTCAGCGTTGCCGCGGGTAAGACGGCGCGCCTCACGTTGACGGTGAGCGACGCCAGGAGTGCTCCGCTCGACGTTGCTTATTCGATTACGGACGCGACCGGTGCGTCCGTCGACGCTGCGTCGCTCGGTGTTCAGCCGGCCGGTGAAGTCGTCTGGAAGTGGAAGCCGCCGACCGCCGGCAGCTACGCGATCACGTACCGCGTCGTTGATCAGGCGGGGAACGCGGCCACGGTCGTGACTGTCCTGACCGTCACGGCGACTGAGTAGGAGCCCGCCGCTGTCTCATCAGGGCACGCGGTCCGCTTAGCCTTTCGCCGTCGAAGCCGATACCCTCGCTATTGGCCCGGCGGAGGCCGGTACACCGATGAGAGAGGGGGGGACGATGCGCGATCGCGTCGCAACGTACTCAGCACGATCCTGGCGAGCCTTCTGGTTCTCGACACTGGTCCTCGGTGTGTTGCTTGCGCACCTTGTGGTGGCGTCGGCAGCTTTCGCGGGTCCTGGACAGCTCGTCGCGCAGCCGTACAGCGACGACTTCCGCGCCTATCAAGACGACATCAAGGCGCGGGCCGCCCTCGGTCTGGTGCGCGTACCGTGGGGCGCCCCGACTCTCATTCCGGCGACCATGCCGGCGCCGAGCGGAGACATCGTCTCGGCGTCCCTGCTCGGCACTCTGCCGACCTCGTTCGATCTGCGCACGCAGGGCAGGGTCTCGTCGGTGAAAGACCAGAACCCGTACGGCACCTGCTGGGCCTTCGCCACCTTCGCCTCCGCCGAATCGTGCCTGCTTCCCGGCGAGGCGCGCGACATTGCCGAAGACAACCTGGTGCTCAACGCGGGCTTCGACAATGGTGGTGATCCGTACAACTACGGCGGCAACTTCCTTTGGTCGACCGCCTACCTGACGCGTTGGGGCGGCCCCGTCGACGAAGGCGAAGACACCTACGGCGATTCCGTGACGCCTGCCGGTCTGACGATCACCAAACACACGCAGGAGGTGCTCTTCGTGCCCGGCGGTGCCAGCGGCGCCGACACCGCCAACGTGAAGAGCGCTCTGATGAACTACGGCGCCGTCGCCACCTCCATCCGCTGGGAGGCCGGCAGCTACGCGAGCAGCAACGCCGCCTACTACTACGGCGGCACGGATGCCACCAATCACGCCGTCACGATTGTAGGCTGGGACGACTCCTACGCTGCCGCCAATTTCGCGAGCTCACCCGGCGGCAGCGGTGCCTGGCTGGTCAAGAACAGCTGGGGCACCGGCTGGGGCCAATCCGGCTACTTCTGGGTTTCGTACTACGACACGTACTGCGGCACCGACCAGGTGTACAACGCCGTGTTCAACGGCCTTCAGTCGCCGACCAACTACGGCGCCGTTTACTACTACGACCCACTCGGTCAGGTGAATACCGTCGGCTACAGCGACTCAACGGCCTACGGCGCCAACGTCTTCACGGCGAGCAGCAGCCAGCCCATCGTCGCCGTGGGCTTCTATACACACGTTCCCAATGAGACTTACACACTGTACGGCGGCAGTTCTCTGAGCAGCCTCTCGGCGCGCGGATCGGGTACGATCGCGACGCCGGGCTACCACACGGTCGCCTACTCGACGCCGCTCGCAGTGACGTCCGCGTCCTCCTTCGCCGTCGCCGTCAAACTCACGAGCCCGGGCTTCGACTATCCGATCGCCTTCGAGGCGAAGGTCGCCAACTACTCTTCGGGAGCATCCGCGTCTGCCGGGCAGAGCTTCATCAGCTCCAACGGATCCTCGTGGACCGATCTCACGAGCTGGAATTCGACTGCTAATGTCTGTCTCAAGGCCTACACCGCGACTGCGGTGACACCTACCCCGACGCCCACACCTACGCCCACGCCTACACCTACCCCTGATCCAACACCCACTCCTGATCCAACGCCTACGCCGACTCCAACTCCCACACCTACGCCCACACCTACGCCGACGCCGGAGGACACGGAAGCCCCGGTCACGGAGGCGCACGGCGTGGACGCGCTCTGGCACAAGAAGCCGGTGGACGTGAGTTTCACGGCGACCGATTCCGGCTCGCCGGCGAGCGGCGTGGCCTACACGGAGTATCGGGTTGCGGACGGTGACTGGCAGGAGGGTACCGCCGTCCGGATCAGCCAGAACGGCGAGTCCGAGGTGTGGTACCGGTCGGCCGACAATGCCGGCAACACTGAGGTCGAGAAGAGCAGCGTCGTACGCGTTGACACGATCGGCCCCGTGGCCAAGGCGAGTAATGCCACGGTGCGGCGTCGCAAGACCGCGACGATCAAGTTCCGCGTGAGCGACAACGTGAGCCCCAAGGTCAATTACACGGTCAAGATCACAAAGACGTCCGGCAAGGTCGTCAAGAAGCTCACGATGAAGACGTACCGCAACGCGGGTGTCGCGCGTCAGTGGAAGTTCACCTGCAATCTCGCCAAGGGGCGCTACCGGATTCGTGTCTATGCCGCAGACCTGGCGGGCAACTCGCAGCGCGTTCTCGGCAAGGCGACGCTCACAGTGAAGTAAGGACGGCGAGAAGCATGGACGGCGAACAGCCGGCTGCACGCAGCCGGCTGTTTGCGTGAGGGTGACGGTCGCCGCGCGTGCTAGGCTTCCGGGCAACGGAATCCCTGCGCGCGGCCCTCGGAGGTAGTCGTGTCCGCCACTCGCCGAATCGACGCTCTGGTCGCTGAGATCGGTTCGACGACGACGGTCGTCTCGGCATTCGACGGGCTCCTTGGGTGGCCCCGCTCCAGGCCCCTCACTCTCGGCCAGGGGACGGCGCCCACATCGGTGGCCGCCGGCGATGTGACTCTTGGACTGCTGGCCGCCCGGGCGCAGCTCGAGGCGGCCACAGGGCCGCTGGCGCCGGATCTGGTCTTGGCCACCAGTTCGGCGGCAGGTGGCCTGCGCATGACGGTGCACGGACTTACGATGCGCATGACGGCGGCGGCCGCGCACGAGGCGGCTCTCGGCGCCGGCGCCGTCGTCAAGCTCGTCACGGCCGGCCGGTTACGCGACGCCGATCTGCGCCAGATCGACTCGCTGGCGCCGAACCTCCTACTGCTCGCCGGCGGGGTGGATGGGGGCGACGTCGAGACCGTGCTCTACAACGCCGGTCGCTTGGCCGAGCTTTGTTCGCGCCCGCTGGTCGTGTACGGCGGCAACTCTTCGGTCGCCGATGAGGTGCGAGAGCTCCTTCTTCAGGCCGGGTTCGCCATTCGCGTCACGACCAACGTCTACCCGGCGGTCGACGAGCTCGATATTGTCCCGGCGCGGACCGTGATTCACGACGCGTTCGAAGAGCACATCATCCACGCTCCGGGCATGGAGCGCATACGCGAGATCGTCGCCGGCGGCATCCTACCGACGCCCGGCGCCGCGCTGATCTCCGCCGAGGCGCTCGCCGCCGAGATCGGCGATCTCGTCGTCATCGACGTCGGTGGCGCCACGACCGACGTCCACTCCGTGACCGAGGGCAGTGCAGAGCTCGCCGCCCTGCAAACGGAGCCTCAGCCGCACGCCAAGCGTACCGTCGAGGGCGACCTCGGCACGTTCGTGAGCGCGGAGCACGTGGCCGCCATGTTGCCGCCGGCGGCACGGCCGCGGCGGCTGCCGCCGGCGCTGCCCGCTTCCGATGAGGAGATTACGGCGGCGCTCGCGCTCGCGCGCCACGCCGCCGTGACCGCCGTCACGCGTCACGCCGGCCGGCTCGTCTCGCTCTACACGTCCACCGGCCGCACGACTGTTGTGCGCGGTCGCGATCTCACCGCCTGTCGCTGGGTGATCGGCACGGGCGGTGCGCTGACGCGGCTCCCCGGTGGTCGCGAGATCCTCACGGAGACGCTGGCACGTGATGGCGGTGAGCATCTTCTGCCGCCGCGTGACGCCACATGTCTGCTGGACGACGACTACATTCTCGCCGCTTGCGGTGCGTTGCTGGCGCACTTTCCCGCCGGAGCCGTTGTGGCGCTCTTGCGGGCAAGCCTTGGGATGGACGAACTCGACCAGAACGCGCGAGTTCAGGACTCGCTCGATTCTCGGCGACCACAACAATGAGAGTGGGAGTATTGGCTAACGTTTCGGTAGCACAGCCAGATTCTAACGGAGCTTGTGCCGCTACTGGTATTGATATACTCGGACCATTGTTGATGGTCTATCGAGGGGAGTATCGGCGTGAAAGATCGGATGGTGATCGTCGCGGTCGTCATTGTCATCATTGCGATGGCGCTGCTTGTCGGCCGGATGATCATGTCCGAGAGCTCGGGCAAACGCGTACAGCGCAGAGGCCCGTACGTGACACAGTGCCGCTGGCCTCAGGTGTGGGCCCCACTCGTCGGCTGAGGGCTGATTCCGATCGCGCCGGTGCGCGCGGCATCCGCGTTCTGTCTGTCTTGTGTTTGGCGCTCATCGCACTCCTTGTCTTCCCGTCGTTGGCAGCGGCGGTTCCGCCGAGTCCCCAGCTAAGAGAGCGTGCCGCAGCCGACGAGCTTCTGGCGGCACGCTTGTCGAGGCTTGCGGAGCGTCAGCAGACGGCCGGTGTCGATGCCGGCGCGGCTGCGGCCGCCGGCCTTCTTGCCGAGCCGTCCTCCGCCGGCGCGCTTTCCGGCGCTGCCGCTTCGTCGCCGGTTCAGCGTGCAGCGCCCGCGACCGGCGATCTCGCCACGCTCGTGCTGCTGGTCGATTTCCGCGACGCGCCGGGGACGCTCGCGCCGGGGTGGTTCGACGACTTCTTCTTCGCCGATGTCTTCGGTCCCACGAGTGTCCGTGGCTACTTCCGCGAGATCTCGTACGGCACGCTGGCGACGCGCGGGGCGCTCGACGTCGTGACCTCGGATCTTCCCTCCGCGAGCGGCTGGGTGCGCCTGCCGCAGCCGCTCTCGTTCTATGTCTCCGGCGGCGACAACGGCACCGGCTCGTATCCGGGCAATGCGCAACGAATGGTGGAAGACGCCGTGGCCGCCGCCGATCCGCTCATCGACTTCAGCGCCTACGACAGCAACGGCGACGGCTTTGTCGATAACCTCTTCGTCGTGCATGCCGGTCGCGGCGCCGAGCTCACCGGGCAGGCTGGCGATGTCTGGTCGCACCAGTGGCAGACCACGCGTCCTGTGTTCGCCGACGGAGTCTCCGTCCTCACCTACTCAACCGAGCCCGAGTACTGGCGCACCCCTGGTGATATGACCGTCGGCGTCTACGCGCACGAGATGTGTCACGTGCTCGGCCTCGTCGATCTGTACGATCGCGATTTCACGAGCTCCGGTGTGGGCGAGTGGAGCCTCATGGGCAGCGGGAGTTGGAATGGGCACGACGGGGACTCGCCGGCGCGCCTCGATGCCTGGTCGGCGGCGCGCCTCGGGTGGTTGCGCCCGAGGACCGTCGCGGAACCGCCGGCGGAGGTGGCTCTGGAGGAGGTCGCCGCCTCAGCGACCGTGAGCGCGGTCAAGATCTACCCGGACGGGCGCTCTGGTGGTCCCGAGTACTTTCTCGTCGAGAACCGGCAGCAGACCGGCACCGATGCGGCTCTGCCGGGTGCCGGGCTGCTCGTCTGGCATGTCGACGAGCGTCTGCTCGGCGAGGACTACCTCAACGACGACGAGGAGCACAAGCTCGTCGATCTCGAGGAGGCCGGTGGTGCCCAGGACCTCGACACGCCGTGGGCGTTCGCCGGTCCTGAGGATCCGTTCCCGGGATCTGCCGATGCGCGCGCGTTCAGCGACGGTACGTCGCCCAGCGCGCGCACTTACGACGGCTCGAACTCCGGCGTCAAAGTCCTCGACGTGAGCGCCAGTGGCGCCGTGATGACGGCGCGCATCGGTGTCGGCGCGCCGGGCGACGGCCTCGCCCCGACCCTGGCGATCGCCGGCGCGAGCGACGGCGCCGCCTATCGCTCGGAGGTTGCCGTCGCGCTCACGGCCGCCGACGAGGTCGGCGGATCCGGCGTCGCCGCCATCCGCTACACGCTCGATGGCGGCGCCCGTCAGATTGTCGCCGCCGCCACGGCGGAGGTCCGTGTGCCGGCCGTTCCCAACGGTCTGCACGTGCTCACGGCGCGTGCCGCGGACGTGGCCGGCAACGAGTCCCCGCCGGCGACGGTGACCTTCGTCACCGACACGCGCGGCCCTGTCGGCTACGGTCGCGACGCCAGTGGCCGCCGCGGTCGCGCCGTGACTCTCAAGTACAAGTTCGGCGATGCCTTGAGTCCGACGGTGCAGAACGTGCGCCTCGTCGTCAGGAGCAGCGCGGGCGCGATCGTTCGCACCGTTCATGTGGCCGCGATGCGCGCTACGGGGCGTTGGTACGCGGCCAAGTGGACACCCAAGCGGGCGGGGACCTATCGCTACTGGGTGTACGGCCGCGACGAAGCCGGCAACGCTCAGGCGATACTCGGCCGCGGAACGATCCGGGTGCGTTGAGGTCCATTCGCCCGCCCGTGCTGCTCGCGGGTTAGACGTCCGCGGTGTGGAGTACAGTTGATGGCGTGGTGCGCGTCGCCGAGAGGCCGCGCGAGCTTGAAGGTCGAGCACGGACCCGGAATGGGGTGGCGGAGTGGCGGACGTGCCGCGAGACGGAGGTGAAGCGCCCCCGCAGCACGGCGCGGCGCAGGCGGTTCTTGCGCAGTTCACGCCCGCGGTGCGCGCCTGGTTTGCGAGCGCATTTGTAGAGCCGACCGCGGCGCAGATCGCGGCGTGGCCGGCGATCGCCGCCGGCGGGCATGCACTCATCGCCGCGCCGACCGGATCGGGCAAGACGTTGGCGGCGTTTCTCTGGGCGCTCGATCGACTCGTGGCGGAGCCACCCGGAGTCGAGCGCCCACGCGTCGGGCCGCGGCTCGTCTACGTCTCACCGCTCAAGGCGCTCGGCTACGATGTGCAACGAAACCTGCGCGCGCCGTTGCGGGGCATCGGTGCCGACCTGCGCGTCGCCACCCGTACCGGCGACACGCCCGCTAGTGATCGTCGCGCCATGATGCGCACGCCGCCGGACATTCTCATCACCACGCCGGAGTCGCTCTTCCTCATGCTCACGTCGCAGGCGCGCCGGCTCTTCACCGCCACCGAATGGGTCATCCTCGACGAGATCCACGCCGTCGCGCCGACCAAACGAGGCGCCCACCTGGCGCTGACGCTCGAGCGTCTCGTCGAGCAAGCTCAACGTGATGTGCAGCGCATCGGACTTTCGGCGACACAGAAGCCGCTCGACGAGGTCGGCCGCTACCTGGTCGGTCCTGGGCGCGATTGCGCCATCGTCGACGCCGGCGTGCGCAAACCGCTCGACCTTCGTATTCAGGTGCCGGTGGAGTCCATGGTTGCGCCACATACACCCATCGAGCTGTCGAGTCTTCAGGGTGGCGAGCCGACGCGCCGCTCCATTTGGCCGGCGATCTATCCTGAGCTGCTGCGGCTGGTGCGCGCCCACCGCTCGACGCTCATCTTCGTCAACAATCGTCGCGCCGCAGAGCGTATCGCTCTGCGTCTGAACGACCTGGCCGCCGGTGAGGGCGCGGACCTCGGATCCATCGCCCGCGCCCATCACGGATCGCTGTCGCGTGAGGAACGGTTGACCGTCGAGAGCCAGCTCAAGGAAGGCACGCTTCCATGTCTCGTCGCCACGTCTTCGCTCGAACTCGGCATCGACATGGGGGCGATTGATCTCGTTGTGCAGATCGAGTCGCCCAAGTCGGTCGCCGCCGGACTGCAGCGGATCGGCCGCGCCGGCCACGGCGTCGGAGAGGTCTCACGTGGCCGCATCTTTCCCAAGTTCCGCGCCGATCTCTTGGAGTGCGCGGTGGTCGCGCGGCGCATGCGTGAGGGCCTCATCGAGACGACGGTAGTGCCGCGCAATCCACTCGATGTGCTCGCGCAGCAGGTTGTCGCGATCGCCTGTGATGCCGGCGACGAGGGCGTCGCCGTCGACGATCTCGAGGCCCTGATACGGCGTACGTGGACGTACGCGGATCTGTCGCGTCGGCAGTTGAAGAACGTCCTCGACATGCTCGATGGGCGCTACCCCTCGCACGAGTTCGGCGAGCTGCGGGCGCGGATCGTGTGGGACCGTGAGGCCGAGACGATCCGCGCCCGACCCGGAGCGCGTGCGCTCGTAGTTGCCAACGCCGGGACCATCCCCGACCGTGGTCTGTTCACCGTCAACCTGCCGGATGGACGGCGCGTCGGCGAGCTGGACGAGGAGATGGTGTATGAGGCGCGCGTGGGGCAGACATTTCTTCTCGGGGCTACGTCGTGGCGCATCGAGGAGATCACGCGCGATCGGGTGATCGTAAGTCCGCGGCCCGGTGCGGCTGCCGCGGTCCCGTTCTGGCACGGCGAATCGGTTGGGCGACCACGTGAGCTCGGTGAGGCGATCGGCGCCTTCGCGCGTTGGGCGGTTGAGCAGGATGAGGCGACACTTGCGCGCGAGTACGATCTCGACCCCGCCGCCGCCCGCAATCTGCTCGAGTACCTCCGCGAGCAACGGGCGGCAACACGCGCACTTCCCTCGGATCGTTGCGTCGTTGTGGAGCGCTTCCGAGACGAGATCGGCGACTGGCGGCTCTGCCTGCTCACTCCATTCGGCGGGCGCGTTCACGCCGCCTGGGGGCTTGCGCTGGCCGCTCGCGTGCGCGCGCAGCTCGGGTTGGATCCCGGTGTGATCTGGTCGGACGACGGCGTTGTCTTGCACTTGCCGGACGCGGACGAGGCGCCTGCCGGCGAGCTGGCGCTGATCTCGCCGGACGAGGCCGAGGAGCTCGTGGTCGCCGAGTTGGGCAAGAGCGCCCTCTTCGGCGCGCGCTTCCGCGAGAGCGCGGCGCGCGCCCTGCTCATCCCGCGCGCTCGCCCCGGCCGTCGTACGCCGCTCTGGCAGCAGCGTCTCAAGGCGCAGGCGCTGCTTGAGGTGGCGCGCCGCTACCCCGAGTTTCCGATCGTGCTCGAGACGTACCGCGAGTGCCTGCGTGATGTTCTCGACGTCCCCGGTCTGGTCGATATCGTGCGGCGCTTGGCTTCGGGTGAGATCGCGCTCGTGGAGGTAGAGACGGCCGACGCGTCGCCGTTCGCCGCCTCGCTGCTCTTCGACTACATCGCGGCTTACATGTATGAGGACGACACGCCACGCGCGGAACGGCGGGCGCTGGCACTGGCGCTCGACCGCGATCTTCTGCGCGAGCTGATCGGTCAGGAGGATCTGCGCGAGCTGCTCGATGCCGCTGCGGTGACGCAGGTCGAGGAGGAGTTGCAGCATCGCGCCGAGGGCCGGCGAGCGCGCGATCGCGATGGCGTTGACGATCTCCTGCGTGCCCTCGGCGATCTGAACGAAGATGAGGTTCGGCGCCGGGTGACGGAGCCAGAGGAGGCGGCGTCGTGGCTGGCGGCCCTCGAGGGCGAAGGTCGCGCGCTGCGGGTGCGCATCGCCGGAGAGACGCGCTGGATTGCCGCCAGCGATGCAGGCATGTACCGTGACGCGCTCGGCACGGAGCTTTCGCCGGGGATGCCGGAGGTGTTTCTGGCGGACGTCCCAGACGCTCGCCATGTGCTTGTTCGCCGCTGGGCGCGGACGCACGGCCCATTCCTCGGCGAGGCGCTGGCGGTGCGCTACGGGGTGGACGTCAGCGCAGAGCTCGCGGAGCTCGAGGCCGCCGGCGAACTGGTGCGCGGTGAGCTGCGACCCTTGGGCACGGAGCGTGAATGGTGCGATCCTGAGGTCGTACGGCGGCTGCGCCGTGTATCGCTGGCAAACGCCCGGCGCGAAATCGCGCCGGTTGACGCCGCCACGCTGGCGCGCTTCGTGCCCATGTGGCAAGGCGTCGCCGTGACTGGGGGTGCGCCACTCGGCGTGGCGGCGGATCGCCTGCGTGAGGCACTGGCCGCACTGCAGGGCATCGCGCTGCCGCTCGAGCTCTGGGAGCGCGATGTGCTGCCCGCCAGGGTTCCCGGCTACACCGTCTCTCTTCTCGACGACCTCTGCGCACGCGGTGAGGTGATGTGGGTGGGCAGCGGCGCGACCTCAGGGCGCGGTGGCCGAGTCGCCTTCTATCTGCGCGCGGATGCGGCTCTTCTGGGGCCGCCGCCGGGGACCGTGGAGGCGCCGTCCGGCGCGCTGCACGAACTGCTTCGCGCGCGGCTCGCGCGCGGCGCCGCATTCTTCGCCGACGTGCTCGTGGAAGAGCCCGAGGCGCCGCCGGAGGAGCTGCGCGCGGCCTTGTGGGATCTCGTCTGGGCGGGCGAAGTCACGAACGACGTCGTGGCGCCGCTGCGGGCGCGGCCGCCTGCGGCCGCGCGCCCGGCTTCATCCGGCGCCGTCGCCACGGCTCGTGTGGTTCCGGCGCCCCGATTCTCGTCTGCAGGACGCCATTATCGCGGTATCTCCGGCCGTTCGCGCGTCCCTCGCGGAACTCCGCCCCTCCAGGGGCGGTGGTCGCTCACTTCTGCCGTCTTCGCCGTCGCGCCGGTCGACACCGAAGCGCGGCCGCGCGCCTGGGCCGAGTTGCTCCTGCAGCGTTACGGGGTCGTTACGCGCGAGCACGTGCGCGCCGAGGGCTTGCCGGGAGGCTTTGCCGCGTTGTACCCGGCCTTCTCGGCGCTCGAGGTGCTGGGCAAGGCCCGTCGTGGCTACTTCGTCGAAGGGCTCGGCGGGGCCCAGTTCGCACTCCCCGGCGCCGTCGACATGCTGCGCGCCGACGGCGCCGCGCGTCGTGTCCCTCTTGTGCTGGCGGGCGCCGATCCCGCACAGCTCTACGGCGCCGCGCTGCGCTGGCCAGACACGGCCGCACGCGCCTTGCCACGGCGCAGCGGCGCATACACCGTCCTTCTCGCCGGCCGCCCCGTGCTGGCGCTGGAGCCGGGCGGCCGCACCTTGACCCTGCTGTCCGCGGCCGCCGATCAGGTCGACGCCGCTCTTGTCGAGTTGGTGGCGGCCGTGCACGAGGGTCGTATGCCGCATCTGGCTCTTGAGACCATCGCCGGGGTGCCGGCCGCGGAGTCGTCGTGGCGCGAGCGCCTGCTGGAGCTTGGCTTTCGGCCTGGGCTGCGCCGACTCACGCTGGCGCGCCGGTATTAGGACGTCGCCGGCGCGCGGGACTCACGCCGGCGACGTCCGTGCTTCTTATGCGTTGAGCGTGATGGCGCGAGACCGGCAGGCGCTCACGCAGTGGCCGCACAGCTGGCAGGCATCGGCGTTCTGCACGTATGCCTTGTGCCCGTCCCATCCGAGGGCGCCATACGGGCAGACCTGAACGCAGTGTCCGCAACCGGTGCAGGCGTCGGCGTCGATGACGACGCGCTCGGCGACGGTCGTGCTGGTGGACGTATCGCTGCTGCTGCCCGCCGAGTTCTCGCCGTACGACGAGTCGCCGGTCGTGGCATCTGTCTCGGTCTGGGTAGCGGTTCCGCCGGCGTTGCCGTTACCGTTGCTCGTTCCGCTGCTCGTGGTTGTGCTGCTCGCCGCATCACTCTTACCGCCGAAGATGCTCCAGGCGCCGATCCCGCCGAGGAGCGCGGCGCCGCCGGCAACGCCCACCGCCGCCAGGAAGCCTTTGCGCGTGACGCCTGTTTGAGCGTGGCGCGAGGGCCTCTCGGAACGCACGGCCATCGGGGCTGGTTGCGTGTGCACGGGGACCGGCTGCAAGCCCTGGACTGTCGCCGCGCCTGGGACCGGCTGGGCGCTGCGGGCCGCGCGAGCGGGCTGCGTGGCGCGCTCACGGTTGCCGGTCTGTCCGCGCACGACGCGGCCGGTCATGGTGATCATCCAGCGCAGGTGGAGCGCCAGGTGGACACCGACACCAGCGGTCATGGCGACACCGCTCCAGTCGTGAATCGTCTGCCACACGCTCATCGGCACACCGAGAATCGTCGCTGTGCCGGCGCTCGAGATAGTGACCGTCGTCTCGGGGAACAGCCGCGCCAGACCGGTGATCACGCAGAGCACGAAGGCCACGCCGATCACCATGTCCACCCAGTAGTTGATCATCGCCTTTTTCACAAGAACCTCGCCTCAACTCGGGGGCAGTTCGACCACTGCAGGCACAGTACATCGGTACTCTGAGAGTAGCCTGTGAATCAGCCCTTCGTCTGCTGTGGAGCGGACGGCATGTTAGACGGCATGTTAAGGGCTATTCTTGGGGTATCGTAGTATACCGATGTGGTGGCGCGGACGGCCTCGTGTCTGGTGCGCACCTGCCGATACCTGTTGAACGTGATGGCTGCACGCCGCGAGAGGGAGGATCTGTGAAGCTCAGGAATGGACGACCTGGCCGATGGGTGGCAACGATTCCGGCCGTGGTGGCGTTCTTCGCCCTATCCGCGTCGGCGTTGGCTACCGTCGAAGAACCGCGAATCGCGGAGCCGAGTGCCGCATTTCAGGCGTATCAGGCGCGTCTTGAGCTCGGCCGCGCGCTCACCTTCGGCGGCGCGCTCGATCATGGTCTAGGCATGATCCCCGATCCGATCGCGGCGGAACTGCGTAGCGACACCGGCACCCGACAGGTGCTGCGCGGGGCGTTCCCCACTTCATACGACCTTCGCGCCGTCGGTAAGCTCACGGGGATCAAAGACCAGGGCCAGTACAACACTTGCTGGGCCTTCGCCGCCAACGCGTCGCTCGAGTCCGGATTGCTGCCCGGTGAAGAGCATGACTTCTCGGAAGACAACATGGTCCTCACCGCGGGCTTCGGCAGCGGTGATGCCTACGACAATGGTGGCACGTACATGATGTCGGCCGCCTACCTCGCCCGTTGGGGCGGCCCCGTCGACGAGACGTCCGATGCCTACGGCGACGGGTACACTCCGTCCGGCCTCACGGCAACGAAGCACGTGCAAGAGGTCCTCTACATCTCCGGGGGCACCAGCGGCGGCGACACCTCGGCGATCAAGAGCGCGCTCATGACTTATGGTGCCGTGGCGACCGCCATGAAGTGGAGCCAGAGCTCCTACAGCGCGGCGCAAGACAGCTACTACTACTCGGGCAGCGCCGCCGTCGACCACGGCGTGACGATCGTGGGCTGGGACGATTCGTTCTCCGCTTCGCGATTCGCGAGCGCGCCTGCCGGTAACGGCGCCTGGCTCGTGCGCAACAGTTGGGGCGGCTCGTGGGGTGACGGCGGTTACTTCTGGGTCTCCTACTATGACCGTCATTGTGCTCGCAGCACTTCGTTGAACGCCGTCTTCACGCGCGCCGAGGACAGCGACAACTACGACGCGATCTACCAGTACGACCCGTACGGTGAGGTCGCGCTGTTCGGCTACGGCAACACCACCGCGTGGATGGCGAACGTTTTCACGGCCAAGAGCAGCCAGGCCGTTACGGCGGTGGGCTTCTTCACCGATGTGCCCGGCACCACCTATTCGGTCTACGCGGCGAAGACGAACTCGTCCGGCGCCCCCGGCACTCTCAAAGCCAAGGGCTCCGGAACCATCGCCACTCCCGGGTATCACACGGTTCAGCTTTCCTCGCCGTGGGGTGTGACCAAGGGCGGCAAGTTCGCCGTTGTCGTTCGCGTCACGGCGCCCGGCCTCACTACGCCCATCTCCGTCGAAATGCGCGAGTACGGCTACACCAACTACGCCAGTGCCTCGGCAAAGCAGAGCTACGTGCGTCCGTCGAGCACTGCCTCCTGGCTCGACATCACCAAGGTCAGCGGCGGCAGCACCGCCAATGTGTGTCTCAAGGCGTTTGCCGCCAACGACACTC
The DNA here is from genome assembly GCA_041393415.1 of Thermoleophilia bacterium. Lineage (GTDB taxonomy): Bacteria > Actinomycetota > Thermoleophilia > UBA2241 > UBA2241 > CAIXSE01. Next base: position 53,224 of record JAWKKE010000007.1, read on the forward strand.
AGGCGCCGACGACGAAAGCCTCGTCGCTCAGCGTCAAGCGATACAAGCAGGCGACGTTCAAGTTCCGCATCAGCGATCCGCAGCCGAGCTGTGGCACCGCCAAGGCCAAGATCCAGATTCTCAAGGGCACCAAGGTCGTGAAGACGGTCAGCGTCGGCAACAAGTCGACGAACGCCAACTCCACGTACAAGTGGAAGGCGACGCTGGCGAAGGGCAACTACACGTGGCGTGTGCTCGCGACCGACGCCGCGGGCTTCGCCGCCAGCACGACAACGTCGGCTGGGCTGGCGATCAAGTAGGCGCGCCGGCTGCGCGGCAGGAGCCACCGGCTATCCCGCAGTAGACGCGCGAGCTTTGCTCGCGCTACACTGCTCTGCATAAGACGTATGCAGAGGGGGATGGATGCTGGCCAATGCGACCGTGACCGTCGACCTCGCCAAGATCGAGGCGAACACACGCAGCGTCGTCGAGCGTCTCAAGGGCGTCGAAGTCGTCGGCGTGGTCAAGGCCACGGCGGGGAGCCCGGAGGTCGGCGCCGCGATGCTCGCCGGCGGCGCCGTGGGACTGGGCGAATCGCGGCTCGACAACATCAAGCGTCTGCGTGACGGCGGTGTGACGGCGCCTATCTGGCTCTTGCGGGCGCCGGTCCCGGCGCTTGCGGACGAGGCCGTGCGCTACACCGACGTCTCGTTGCAGAGCGAGCTGACGATCGTCAGGGCGCTCGAGGTGGCGGCGGCGCGGCAACGCCGCCGCCACGGCATCGTCGCCATGGTCGATCTCGGCGACCTGCGCGAAGGGATGATGCCCGCCGACCTTCCGGCCTTCGTCGCCGAGGTCGAGCAGCTCAAACACATCGACCTCATGGGTGTCGGCGTGAATCTCACCTGCTACGGCGAGATCATCCCCGACGATCGCAACTTGGGACAGCTCGCGGCGCTCGCTGCGCAAACAGAAGGTCAGATCGGCCGCCCGCTGCGCTACGTCTCCGGCGGCAACTCCAGCTCCATCGCCATGGTCATCGAGGGGCGCATGCCGCCGGCCATCAACACGCTGCGCGTGGGCGAGACGATCCTTCTCGGCGTCGAGACGATTCACCGCCGGCCGACCATGGGGCTGTTTCTGGACGCCGTCACCGTGGCGGCGCCGGTGATCGAGTGCAAGCGCAAGCCGTCGCTGCCGGTCGGCATTCAAGGTCAGGACGCCTTTGGCCATCACTCGATCTTCGAGGATCGGGGCGAGCGGCGGCGTGCAATCTGTGCCATCGGCCGGCAGGACGTGCCGCCGGAGGGCTTGCGGCCGGTTGACGAGCGTATTGAGATCCTCGGCGGCTCCAGCGACCACCTCATTCTCGATGTCGAGGATCTGGACAGGTGCCTCACGCTCGGCGACACCGTGACGTTCATTCCCAACTACGCCGCCACGCTGCAGCTCTTCACGTCGTCGTATGTCGACAAGGTCTACGTGCCGGCGCCTGCGCCGGCGACCGTCTGAGTCGAGGCCCTGCGGTCGCGGGCCGCCCGCTCGCGCGACAATGCTTGCGTACCGGTCGCATCCGATATACTGTGCTGCATACGTCTTATGCAGACATCGCGATCGTGCGTGGCGGCGATCCTTACCCACAGGAGCGAGCATGGCCGAGAGAACCAGAATCCTCATCATGGGCGCGGCGGGCCGCGACTTCCACAACTTCAACATGTACTTTCGCGACAACGAGCGCTACGAGGTCGTCGCCTTCACGGCGACGCAGATTCCGTATATCAACGACCGCAAGTATCCCGCCGAGCTGGCGGGAAGTCTGTATCCGGACGGCATCCCGATCCACGATGAGTCCGAGTTGGCCGAACTGGTGCGCGAGAACAGGGTAGATCAAGTGGTGTTCGCGTACAGCGACGTGCCGTATTCGTACGTCATGCATCGCTCCGCGCAGGTGAATGCCCTGGGCGCGGACTTCCGCCTTCTCGGCCCGGACAAGACGATGATCAAGAGCAGCAAACCGGTGATCGCCGTCTGCGCCGTGCGCACCGGTGCCGGCAAGAGTCAGACCACACGCAAGATCCAGACGATGCTGCGTGAGGCGGGGAAGAGGGTCGTCAGCATTCGTCATCCCATGCCGTACGGCGATCTGGTCGCGCAACGCGTGCAGCGGTACGCGACCCTCGACGATCTCGTCAAGTACAAGTGCACGATCGAGGAGATGGAGGAGTACGAGCCGCACATTGCCGCCGGCAACGTGATTTACGCCGGCGTCGACTATGAGGCGATCGTGCGTGAGGCCGAGAAAGAGGCCGACGTCATCCTTTGGGACGGCGGCAACAACGACTTCAGCTTCATTGCCGCCGACCTATACGTGACCGTCGCCGATCCGCACCGGCCGGGCGACGGCCTGCGCTACTACCCCGGCGAGGTCAACCTGCGGCTCGCCGACGTGGTCGTTATGAACAAGATCGACACCGCCGACCGGGCGAACATCGAGGCCGAGCTCGCCAACGTGCGTTCGGTCAATCCTCGGGCGACGATCGTCATGGGCGCCTCGCCGGTCACCGTCGACGAGCCTGCGACTATCCCCGGCCGGCGTGTGCTCGTGGTCGAAGATGGGCCCACGCTTACGCACGGCGAGATGAAGTACGGCGCCGGCACGGTCGCGGCACGGCAGCTCGGTGCCGCCGAGTTCATAGACCCGCGTCCTTTCGCCGCCGGTGAGATCGGTGCCACGTTCGCCAAGTACCCCAACATCGGTGTGCTGCTGCCGGCCATGGGGTATTCGGAGCAGCAACTCGCCGATCTCAGCGCCACCATCAACGCCTCCGGTGCCGACGTCGTCGTCATCGGCACGCCGATCGATCTGCGGCGGGTCGTCGACATCAAGCTGCCCGCCGTGCGCGTGCGCTACGATCTGCAGGAGATCGGCAGTCCGACGCTGGCCGATATCCTCAGCCAGCGGGGCTTCATCTGATAGCATCGCGGCAACTTCGGGGGCGGCGGGGCGCCTGCGGCGGCCGCCGCCCCCGTTCTCCGCTCAACGGGACTCGAACGAGGGGGGCCGCATGCCCGAGCGTTTTCACAATCGCATCACCGAGCTGGATCTCACCGGCCGCAGCTTCCTGACGATTCACGACTTCGAGCCGACCGAGATCACGGCACTTCTCGATCTCGCGACTGATCTCAAGATCGCTCAGAAGAAGCACGAGCAGGTGCACCTGCTCGCCGGCCGCGCCGTCGCTCTCGTGTTCATGAAGACCTCGACGCGCACACGCATGAGCTTTGAGGTCGGCGTCGAGCAGTTGGGCGCTCAGCCCATGTTCCTGAACGCCAACGACATCCAGTTGCGCGTCGGCGAGACCATCAAGGACACCGCCAACGTGATGAGTCGCTACGTCGACTGCATCATGATCCGCACGTTCGCTCAGAAGGACGTCGAAGACCTCGCCGCGTTCGGTCAGATCCCGGTCGTCAACGGTCTCACGGACGATCACCATCCCTGTCAGGGCATGGCCGACGCTTTGACTGTGCGCGAGCACTGCGGCGGTCTGCGCGGGCGCACGCTCGTCTACAGCGGCGACGGCAACAACGTGCTCACCTCGCTCATGGAGGTCGGCGCCAAGACGGGCATGAATGTCATTGCTTGCACGCCGCCGGACTACAAGCCGGCCGACTGGGCGCTGAGCCGCGCCCAGGAGGATGCGAAGGCCAGTGGCGCCAGCATCGAGTGGACGAGCGATCTGCGCGCCGCCGTCAAGGGTGCCGACGTCATCTACACCGACACGTTCACGAGCATGGGCAAAGAGGCCGAGCACGATGTGCGCTTGGCGGCGCTGCACGACTACCAGGTCAACATGGATCTCGTGAGGCTCGCCGGTCCGCAGGTCAAGGTCATGCACTGCCTGCCGGCGCACTGGGGCGAGGAGATCACCGAAGAGGTGCTGTACTCGCCCAACTCAGTCGTCTTCGATCAGGCCGAGAACCGTCTCCACGCGCAGAAAGCCATTCTGGCGGCCGTCATTCGCTGACGCTAGATCCAGCTCGGGAACCAGGTGATACGCCCGAAGTACTCGGGCGAGATGGGCAACGCCAGCACGACCGGGATGAAGGCGACTGCGATCCCGATCGTGACTCCCGCCAGCAGGGCGATTGTGTACGGTCGGGTGTGGCGCAGACGTCTCGAGGCGAACAAGCCAACGAGGAAGAACGCGATCGCGATGCCGATGCCTGTCGCCAGCCAGGAGAGGTGCTGGTTCACTCGCCCGGGGAGGTCCCAGAAGAGCCACTCGCAGAGTTGGGCGATCGGGATCCACAGGACGGCGGTGGCGACGGCGCCGGCCGCGAGTGTCAGCCACAGGCGCGGCGAGATATCGCGACCGGCGAGGATCTGCGCGAGAGCGACGGCGACGAGCACGGCGAGGAACGGCGCCACGGGCGTCATGTAGTAGAGAAACGACGTGCGGGTGGTCGCGAACCACGGCAGGTAGAGCACGGCGACGATTGCCGCCGGCGCGAGGAGGGCGTAGTTGCGGCGCCAGACGGCGAGCACCGGTGCGGCGAACATCATCGCGGTTGCCAGCCACCAGAGAAACGGGTTGCCGATGGCGACGACGGCGCGGTACTCCGTCGTGCCGTTGAAGTAGTACCAGACCGGCCGGTAATCGATGATCCACGAGGGTGCGATGGAGGCGTAGGTGTGCGTGGCCTTGAGGCTGATGCCGAAGGTCCACATCTGCCGCTGCAGCTCCCGCCAGTCCGCCAGCGTGTGTCCTGCGATGAAGTACTGCGTGTAGCCAAGCATGTAGACGGCGGCGGGGATGAGTACAAATGCCGCCGCCGCGGGGATAGCGGCAAGAACAGCGTCGAGGGGTCGCCGGTGGGCAGGAGGTGCCAGTCTCTCGACGGCCGCGTCCTCCGCCCATTCGTCGCCATCCCATGTGTTGATCACGGCCGTGCGCCAGGCCGCCATCTCTAGGTGACGGCGCCACAGCCAGGTGCCGGCGATAATCATCGCCGCGGCGGCCAGAGCAAGTGCTCCCGACCACTTGGTCGCCAGAGCCATGCCGCCTGCCAGGGCGCAGAGCGCCAGCCACAGGCGGCCTCCATCCTGTGCGTAACGCAGCGCCAGCCAGACGCACACAACGGTCCACATGGCGACGAAGATGTCGAGAGTGGCGATGCGCGACTGCGTGATGCCGAGCGGGTCTGCGGCGGCGAGGAGTAGGGCGAGGATGGCCCACGGCGGCGAGAGACCGAGTCGTCGCGCGAAGGGGTAGACGCAAGCGAGGATCACCATGCCGGCGAGCACGGCGGGCAGGCGCCAACCGATGGCGCGGTCGCCGAACAGGATGATGCCGGCGGCGATCGCGAACTTGCCCATCTCCGGGTGCGGCCAGGAGACGGAATCGCCGGCCGCCCAGCGCAGCTTGCCGTCGGTACCGACGCGGCCGTCGACGATCGCCTTGGCGTCTTTGGCGTAGTACACCTCGTCGAACATGTACTCGGACGGGAAGTTGAGATTGTAGAGGCGCAGACCGAGTGAGACGGTGAGGATGGCGAAGATGGCGAGGACGACGAACCGTCGCGAGCGCGGCGTCGCCGAGGCGTTGGGCGGCTCGGTGTGTGTGTCGACTGTGGCTAGGACGTCCGTGATGGTCTCTCCATCGGCTGCTGGTGCTCGACAGTATAGTGGGCGCGGGGGGTCGGGGTTGCTGGGCGCTACCTGCGGGTCCTGGTCTACAATCCCAAGGACGACGGTGCGACGCGGCGAAGCGAAGGAGACGGTGTGGATCGAGTGATCATCGGAGATGCTCCTCTCACCATCGATGCGGTGGTTGCGGTGGCGCGCGGGCGGGCCACGGTTGTCATCGGTGAGGCCGCGTGCGAGCGCATCAATCGAGCTCATCAGGTAATCGTCGATCTCATCGCGCGCGGCGATGTGGTGTACGGCGTCACTACCGGCTTCGGTCAGCTGGCCACCAAGCGCATTTCTCTCGACAAGGTTCGCGAGCTGCAGGAAAACCTGGTGCGCTCGCACGCGGTCGGTGTCGGCGAGCCCCTCGCTCGCGAGGTGGTGCGCGCGGCGATGGTGGTTCGCCTCAATACGATGGCCCGTGGTCACTCCGGCGTGCGCCTTGTGGCGGCAGAGCTGCTGGCGGCGATGCTCAACGCCGATCTCGTGCCGTGGGTTCCCTCGCGTGGCTCTCTGGGTGCTTCCGGCGACCTCGCGCCTTCGGCGCACCTGGTCCTCGCCATGATGGGAGAAGGCGAGCTGCTCAGTGAGGACGGGCGGCGTGAGCCGGCCGGGCCCGCCTTGCGGGCCGCAGGACTCACGCCGCTTGCGCTCGAGGCCAAGGAGGGTGTCTCGCTGTTGAACGGCACCCAGTTCATGACCGCCATCGGCTGCTTCGCCGTCGTCGACGGCGAAGCACTGCTCGACAGCGCCGACCTCATCGGCGCCATGAGCCTGGAGGGCCTGCGCGGCTCGGTCGGGCCGTTCCAGGAGCGCATCCAGTTGCTGCGGCCCATCCCCGGGCAGCGGCACACGGCCGCGCACGTACGCGCTGCCACGATCGGCAGCGAGATCATGCACAGTCACCTCAACTGCGACAAGGTGCAGGACGCCTACTCCATCCGCTGCATTCCGCAGGTGCATGGCGCCTGCCGCGACGCACATCGCTGGCTGCGCGAGGTCATCACGGTGGAAGTCGATGCGGTCACCGACAATCCACTCGTGTTTCCCGAGACCGGCGAGATCATCTCAGCGGGCAACTTCCACGGCGAGCCGTTGGCGCTGGCGCTCGACCTTGCCGCCATGAGCCTCGCCGAGATCGCTTCCATCAGTGAGCGTCGCATCTTCCGCATGCTCACCAGCTCGTTGTCGGAGCTGCCGCCCTTCCTGACTACCGACAGCGGTCTCAACAACGGCTACATGATCGGTCAGTACGTCGCCGCGGCGCTGGTGGCCGAGAACAAGGTGCTCTGCCATCCTGCCAGTGTCGACTCGATACCGACATCTGCCGACCAGGAAGATCACGTGAGCCTCGGTATGACGGCGGCGCTCAAGTTCCGGGATGTGCTGCGCAACGCTCAGACTGTGCTCGGCATTGAGGCGCTCTGTGCGGCGCAGGCGATCGATCTTCTGGCGCCGCTGGCGCCGGGTCCCGGCACGGCCGCCGGCTACTCCGTCGTACGGCGGCTGGCGCCGATCCTCGAGCGCGATCGCTATCTGGCGCCGGAGATCGAGGCGGCGGCGCGTTCTGTCGCCGCCGGAGAGTTCGCGGCGATCGTCCGCGCCTGGCACGAATCCCCGACACACGAGGTGCACTGATGGACAGCAAGCAGGTGGCTGCCGATTTCGTCGTGCGTGGCACGAGCGAGCTGGTGACGATGAGCCAGGCACCCGCCGAAGGTCTCGGCGTTATCGACGGCGGCGCGCTGGCGGCCAAGGACGGAGTGATCGTGTGGGTGGGAAGTGAGGCCGACTTGTCGGCGTCGGTCGCCTTGGCGGCCGACGGCATAGAGCTCGATGCCGAGGGTTGTTGTGTGTTGCCCGGCTTCGTCGACGCCCACACGCACGTGCCCTTCGCCGGATCACGGGCCGACGAGTACGCCGAGCGCCTTGGAGGCGTGAGCTACGCCGACATCCTCGCTCGCGGCGGCGGTATCAACCGCACGGTGACGGCGACGCGCCAGGCGACGGAGGAGGAACTGGCGCGTCTCTGTACGGCGCGCTACGACAGCATGCTGCGTCACGGCACGACCACTGCCGAGGTGAAGAGCGGCTACGGTCTCACCACGGCCGACGAGGCCAAGCAGCTGAGAGCCGCGGCGGTTGCGCATCCTCTGCGCCGCGAGCTGACGTTTCTCGGCGCGCACTTCACGCCGCCGGAGTACGAGGCAAACGACGACGCCTTCATCGACCTCGTCAGCACCGAAATGATGGCCACATGCGCGCCCCTTGCTCGCTGGTGTGACGTCTTCTGTGATCAAGGTGCCTTCACGGTCGAACAGTCGCGTCGCGTCCTCGGCGCCGCATGGGAAGCCGGTCTCGGTTTGCGCATCCATGCCGACGAGTTGGCGCGTACCGGTGGCGCGTTGCTCGCGGCGGAGCTCGGATGCGCTTCCGCGGACCATCTCATTCACGCTACCGGCGAAGAGATCGCCGCCATGCTCGCGGCCGGCGTCGTCGCGGTGTTGTTGCCGGGGACGAGCTACACGCTGGGTGTTTCGTACGCTCCGGCGCGGGCCTTCCTCGACGCCGGGGTCACCATCGCCTTGGCGACCGACTTCAATCCGGGCAGCTGCAACTGCGAGAACCTGCAGATCATGGTCTCGCTCGCCTGTCAGCAGTACCGCCTGACGCCGGATGAGGCGCTGTGGGCCGCGACCGCCGGCGGTGCCGCGGCTTTGCGACGCGACGACGTCGGAGTGCTGGCCGTCGGGCGGCATTGCGATCTCTCCGTGCTCGCTTCGCCGAGCCGTTTCGACGTGCCGTACCACTTCGGCGTCAATCTCGTAACCGACGTCGTGGTTGACGGTCGGGTTGTCGTGGCCGGCGGTATGCGCGTGCCCGGCGAGCATCGCCTCTAGTCTCACCGCCCATCATTACTAGGCGCCGGTGCCCTTCGGCGCCGTGTTCGCAGCCGGCGACCCACGCGTCGCCGCACTGTACTGTGGCGCCGGTGCCCCTCCGGCGCAGCTTCTGCCGCGGGCGGCGCGTGCGTTGTCGCGCGGTGCTCGCGCGCGCCGGCACCGCCGAGCGCGACTATCCGTCCGAGGCCATCTCTATCATCACCCTTGACACGAACACCTGTTCACCTTAGGCTCCGTACGAACACGTGTTCGCATCCCAAGGAGGAATGGTGGAACGCCTCACGCAACGTCAGGAGCAGGTTCTGGAGTTCATCCGCGAGAGCGTCCGCAAGGACGGCTATCCGCCGACGGTGCGCGAGATCTGCACGGCGCTCGGCCTCTCGTCGCCGTCCACGGTGCATGTCCACTTGGCCAACCTCGAGCGGCTCGGTCTGCTCAAGCGCGATCCGGCCAAGCCGCGGGCTCTCGATCTCGTTCAGGCTCACAGGTCGCCGCGGCCCTTGCCGCTCGTGGGGCAAGTCGCCGCAGGCGCGCCCATCCTGGCCGAGGAGAACATCGAAGAACTCGTCGATGTGCCCGCCTTCATGAGGCACGACGACGGCGACTTCCTTCTCAGAGTTCAGGGCGACTCGATGGTGGAGGCTGGCGTCTTCGATCAGGACTACATCGTCGTCCATCATGCGGAGAAGGCCGACAACGGCGAGATCGTCGTCGCCATGGTCGGCGACGAGGGCCACCACCGAGAAGCGCTTCTTTCATGAAGGCCGAACCGTGCGCCTGCGGCCGGGCACAGTACGAGCCAATTGTCGTCGACGCCGATCAGGTCCGTCTCATCGGCAGGTTGTGGGGGGTGCTTCGCAAGTTATGAACACTGCGCCGCTTGTCACGCCTGCCCGTGCGTTTCTCGCCGATGTATGGCCGACGAGACTGGCCGTACCGTAGGCCGAGACACGACGTGTCTCTGGTGCGGCGGCGGTCCGCTGAGGGTCGTTTCCGTCGACATTTGGACGGGAGAGGTGGGGCTCATCTGCCCGCACTGCGGTACTGAGATGAGTGGCGTTGTTCCGCGACGTGCAATGGAGGTATCGGCATGAGCGCCGATCTGGTTCGTCCCGGTGGCCAGTCTGCTGTTCACGTTCATCGATGCGCGCAACGATCTGCCGAGATTTGGTTGACGATCCCGCTGGCTGGCGTGCGAGTCGCCGTGCCGGCCGGCGCGAAGTGCGCCGTCGCCGTATCGCCGGCCTTCTGCGCCTGGCGCTGTTCCTGTTCCTCGTCTTTGCTGCTGTGTGGGCCGGCGTGCGCGTCGCCAACGCCGGCATCGCTACCTGACCGGCGACGGCGAGTCGTACGTTGTCAGGAGCTGGCGACACGCTCTGGGACATCGCCGTGTGTCACTACGGCGAGCGTGTCACGTCGCGCCGTGTACGAGATCCGCGTCGCCAACGACCTCAATGGCGACGTCACCCTCCGGCCAACGACGAGCTCGCGCTCCCGTATGGCGGCGACTGGGTGCGAACAGGCCCGCTCGGTGGCGCGAAGTCGGCGATCGGGCGGCGCCGTGCGCTGTTCCCGGGAATACTTGCACACGGCGCCGGGACGTGGCGCAGCCTGGTAGCGCACCTGCTTTGGGAGCAGGGGTCGGCGGTTCGAATCACGCCCGTCCCGACCATAACACCCTACCTTAGCGAGCGGGGTAGCTCGGTTGGCACAAGAGCATCAGCCTTCAAGCTGAGGGTCGCGGGTTCGAAGCCCGTCTCCCGCTCCAATCTCTTCTCTTGCGTCTTCCGCGCGGCTGACGCGCTTCCCGCCGTTCTTGGCAGTGCGAGGTTCACTCCCTCCTCGGTCGTTTGCGGCTGGTCCCGCGAATCCCGGTGTAGAATCCAGGCTTGCGTGTTGCTCGCGCCCGTAGCTCAGTTGGATAGAGCAGGAGACTTCTAATCTTCAGGTCGCAGGTTCGAATCCTGCCGGGCGCGCCAAGACTTCAGGAAATACCTGCTTGGCCGGTGTTCTTGCGCCCTGCAACGCCTCTCGAATGTCGCCAGCTCGGCGGTCAGCGAGCGCCGTGTAGATCAAACGTTCACGTTCACGTCATTGCCGACCGTCCGTCATCGCCGCGACTGTCGCATACGGCCCGCCGTTCTGGTCCGCGAGCCGCATGACGAGTCGCGTGGCGTGAGGCTCAGGGCAACTTGATCGCGCGCTCCGGCAGCCAGTACCCCTCCAGGTCGCCGGTCGCGAGCATCACCATGCGGCGACCGTTGACGGTTGCTCGCTTGGCGGCACGGACGGAGGTGGGTGCCGCCGCGTTGAGCTTCCGCGAATCAACGAGCGCGCCGGCGGCGTCGAAGCGCTTGGCGACCCACGCGCCCGGCACCAATGTCGCCCGCACGGACGGGTTGTAGGTGAGCGCGTTGATGGCGCCGCGAACGTAGCTCTGTGAGGGGACCTCGCGCACGTAGTAGCCCTTGAGGCTGCCGCGATCGATGCGCAGCCAGATGCCGCTCTGGCCGGCGATCTTCGTGCGCCGATCGATGCGGAAGGTGCGTCCCGTGCTCGTCTTGATGACGGTGCGCTGGGCGACAGCGCCCGTCGAGGTGAAACGTACGGCGTTGTGGCTGCCCCGATTGAGCCGCATCGTGCCCCATTTCTCCGGAGCCGGGTAGTCGTCGTCGAACTCGTTCCAGAGATGCACGAGACGGCGATCGGCCGTCAGTCGGTAGAGCTGTGAGAAACGATTCATCACGCCGACGTGATAGTGGACGAAGAGCGCCCGCGCACCGAGCGAGTACGCGCTCACCCAACCTGGGGTGCGAAAGGCCTCGCCGTATCTGACGATGGCGGTGAGCGCGCCTCTATAGAGCTTGAGGGCGCGCTGATCACCGGTCACGCGGTAGTAGTCCCAGAGGCCGAGTGCCGCCTGCATGTGCCCATTGAGCACGAAGTGCCAGTTTGAGCTCGGGTACTCCTCAATGCACAGGTAGCCGTTGCTGTCCACGGCGCTCACCCACAGCTTGCCGGTGCGCTTCGGCGTCAAGAAGCTCTCGAGGGTGTGCTCGGCGGCGTTCTTGTACTTCGCGTCTCCGGTGACTTCGTAGAGTCGTGCGAAGAAGCCAACGGCGATGCCTTGCGCGAGTCCTTGGTACCAAGGTGGCACGAGGAGCTCCGGTCGTGTGCGGTTGAGGAGATAGGGGAAGCGGGCCGGGTAGAACCACGCCTTCCCTTGGACGACGCGGATCGCGATCAGGTGCTTCGCCTGCGCTTCGGCGTGGAGCAGGTAGCGCTTCTCACCGGTGAGCAGGTATGAGCTAAGGGCGTGGTATCCCGTCGACGCTTGGCGAAGGGGGAAGTCGTAGGGAACGCCGTTGATCCAGTACATCGAGACGTTCTCGGCATCGCCCTTGAAGTCGCCGGGCGTGCTGTGGTCGAAGGGGCGCTCGCCGATGGGCGGCACGCGTGCGTCGAAGTTCCAGGCTTTGAACGTTAGGCCGCCGACGCGTACCGATTGCGCGGCGGCGTCCAGTGCCGCGACACTTTCTGTTGACTCCGCAAGAGGTGTCGCGGTGTCGAGCGTGGCCGCCGCCGCATATGCCTCATCCGCTGTCGGCCAGGCGGCGGCTCCGCCGAGAACGGCCGCAATGGCCAAGACGACGAGTGCGGCTCGCCGTGCTCCGGCAAGAGCTCTATTGCGCACGGCGTGGGTTAGCTGCGGCGTCGGTTCGTCTGCTGCTGGGACTGTGCGGCCCTCTTGCCCATGGGTCGCCAGATCGCGAACCAGAAGATCGCCCAGGTGGCAATGACCGTCGCGGCGCGCTGCAGCATCTCCGGCCAGGTGACGCCGATGGCGCTGAGGCCGTACTTCAGCACCTGCGACACGACGAGGAGGATGACTACGAAGGCCACTACGTATCCCGCGATTCTGAGAATCTTCATCGTTCCTCCTCGGGGCTCGGCGCTGCTTGCGTTGGATCGTGCGGGCGATCGCCGCTGTCGCCACAGGCGCCAACCTTCTCATACCTTGACTTCTCGCTCCAGAGCGAGTCAAGTCCGCGAGTAGCAAGATGTTCGCACGGTCGTGTTTCTCGGACGGAAGGAGAAGCCCCATGACAGACGCGTTCCTCGAGCCGTCGCAACTCAACTACCTCAACGTCGTCGAAGCGGCGTCCCTGTGGCGCCTCGTCACCGAGGAAGAGGTCACGCCGGACGCGTATCGCGAGAAGTGTGCCTCCGGCGACCTCGCGGGGCATGGAGTGAGTTTGCGGCATGATGGCGACGTGTGGCTCACCGACATGGACAGCCTGCTGGAGTTCTTCCAGAAGCAGGAGCAGTCCGAGGAGCAGATGCGGCGGCTGGAAGAAGTCCTCGAAGAAAGAAGGATTGAGCTCGAGGGTTGGTGAAAGGGAAGAGCAGAGGCAGACGCGCACTCGTGGAACTCGGGCAAGCAACAGCCGTCTCCGTGTGTCCTGCCTCCTGTAGGCTACGGTACTGTAGCGGTGCGATTGAGCCAGTTCACGAGCGGCCTCGCGATACGTCGTCGTACGCGGAGTCGCCGTAGTTTGACGCGAACCGTCTAGGGCAGAGGCAAGAGCGAACACGGCAGTGCGAGGCGCCGAGTGACGAACGAGACCCCCCGCGATAGAGAAGAGCTGGCGCGCGACGACACGGTCGCCTACGGTCCCGACGAGGTGCCGCGGCCAGACGACGAGGTAGAGGATGTTCTTGCGCCGCACGACGGTGCGGGACTCGAAGAATCCTCGCCGGACGAGAGGTTGGCGGCGCCGGCCGATGATCCTGAGCCGGCGCCCGACTACACACCAGACGACCTCTGGGCCGACGACCTTCTCGACGACGGCGAAGACGCCGCTGGTCCCTCGACGGCATCACGAGAGCTGCGTGCCGAGCTCGACCGGCTCCGGACAGAATACGATCGCGCCGGTTTCGTGCGGACGGCCGTCGAGGCCGTCACATCTCAAGAGGTCACCATCGTAGAGCTCTATCGCGACGTGCTCACGCCGCTTCTCGTCGATCTCGGCGGCGACTGGCAGCACGGAAGAGTGTCGATCTGGCAGGAACACATGGCCGCGGCCATGGTGCGTACGGTGGTCGAGATACTCTATCCCGGCGTACTGAAGGTCAAGGCCGCGGTGCCGGACTCAGGACGAAGCGTGCTGCTGGCGACACCGCCAGAAGAGAACCACGAGCTCGGCTTGCGCATGGTTGCCGATCGCTTTGATATGGCCGGCTGGACGACCCACTACCTCGGTGCCGATTCTCCCGCCGCGGAGATCATCGATGCGGCACGCCGGCTCAGCGTCGACGCCGTCATTCTCAGTTCCGCGACCCACTTCCACCGCATGGCGTTGCGTGGGCTTGTCGATCGTCTTGAACGCGAGCTGGACCACGTGTACGTGTGGGTCGGTGGATCCGCTTTCGCGGACGGTGACGACGAAGGATGGGCGACCTACGAGACACGCGATCTCGAGGCGCTGCTGCGTGAGTTCGCCGCTGGGACCAGCAACCATCACAAGGCGACAGGAGATTGAGCATGCTCGATCTCTCGATTGCAGTCCGGTTCCTGCGCGCCAGTCTCGTGCAGTCCATACTCATCGCCGTGGGTATCGCGATCGGCATTGGGGTACAGGTCTTTCTCGGATCGCTGATCATGGGGCTGCAGGAAGACCTGATCGATCAGACCATCGGCCACCGATCGCAGGTGACCGTTCTGCCGGGCGAGGGCGCCGAGTCGTTGCGGTACACCGACGCGGTGAAGTCCGCGATCGCCGCCGAGAAGGAGATCGTCACGCAGGTTCCGGTGCGCGAGTTCTCGGCGATTCTGAAGGTCGGCGAGACGACGCGCCCGCTGCGCTTCACCGGCGGCTCCGTCAACGAACTCGAGCCCATCTACGCGCTTGGCGAGCGCGCTGTGAGCGGCACGCCCTCACTCACAGGCCATGAGATCGTGCTCGGCAAGGATCTCGCCGACGAGCTTCAGCTCAGTCCCGGCGACACCGTAACGCTGGTGCTGCCGGATGGCACAGATTTCAAGGTCACGATGACCGCCGTCGTGGATCTCGGCTCGGCGGCCGCCAACTCTGCCGTCGGCTTCGCCTCGGCGACCATGGGCGCCGGCGCGCTCGATCTCGAGGACGACGAGTACACGGCGGTCGAGACGCAGGTCGACAAGGTCTTCGACTCGGTCGCAATCGCTGAGAATCTGGCCGCCGATGACGCACTCGCGGATCTCACTGTGACCGAGTGGCAGAGTGAGAACCAGGACTTGCTCGCTGCCCTGCAGGCCCAGAGCAGCTCGAGCTACACAATCCAGTTCTTCGTGTTGCTCGCGGTCGCACTCGGCATCGCCTCCACACTGGCGATCTCGGCGGCGCAGAAGACACGCCAGATCGGCATCCTCAAGGCGATGGGCATGCGCGACCGCCAGGCCGGCCGTATCTTCCTCTGGCAGGCGGCGATTCTGGGCCTTGCCGGTGCCGGTGCCGGCGTGCTTGTGGGTGTCATTCTCATCGTCGGCTTCTCGTCTCAGAGTGCGGACTTCTCGTTTGCTCCCAAGGTCGGCTTCACGGCGCTCTCCTTCGTCATCGGTGTCGGCGTTGCCCTGTTGTCGTCGCTCATCCCCTCGCGGCGCACCTCGCGCGTCGATCCGATCGAGGTGATCCAGGGTGGCTGACGGACTTCTCAGGGTCGAAGCGGTCGGCAAGACCTATGGCACCGTCGCGAAGACCGTCGCGCTCGCCGATGTGTCGTTCGAGCTCGGCAGCGGCGAGTTCGCCTCAATAATTGGGCAGTCGGGCTCGGGCAAGTCGACGCTGCTGAACCTCATTGGCCTTCTCGACCGGCCGACGACCGGTCGCGTGGTGCTCAACGGACACGATACCGGGGCGGTGAGCCGCGATCGCCGCGCCGCCTTGCGCAACGATCTCATCGGCTTCGTCTTCCAGTTTCATCATCTGCTGCCCGAGTTCAGCGTTCTCGAGAACGTGATGATGCCGGGCCGCATCGGGGGGCACAGTACGACGTCGCTGCGCCCGCGGGCCGAGGAGGTTCTGGGCATGCTCGGTCTCGCGGGGCTTGAGGACAAGGGCGCCAACCAGCTGTCCGGCGGCCAGAAGCAGCGCGTTGCCATCGCGCGAGCGCTCATGAATCGGCCGGCTCTCGTCCTCGCGGACGAGCCAACCGGCAACCTCGACAGCGCCAACGCGCGCGCCGCCTACGATCTCTTCCGCGAGATCAATCGCGACCTTGGTCTGGCATTCCTCATCGTTACGCACGACCGTTCCGTCGCGCAGCAGACCGATCGCATCCTCGAGATTCAAGACGGGCGCCTTCTGCAGGACGTACGCAACAGCTACCTGGATGTTCGTCCGGGCGCATGACGTCGCGCTCTCCGGCGTGTTATCCTGTAGCTCCGTCCCCGCGGGAAGGGCGCTCCGCGCCGGTTTTCAGCG
The DNA here is from genome assembly GCA_041393415.1 of Thermoleophilia bacterium. Taxonomy (GTDB): domain Bacteria; phylum Actinomycetota; class Thermoleophilia; order UBA2241; family UBA2241; genus CAIXSE01. The sequence goes on from JAWKKE010000007.1 coordinate 69,261, forward strand.
GTGGCGCGGTTCGGTGGTGGAAGTAGCTCAGTTGGAAGAGCTCCAGGTTGTGGTCCTGGCGGCCGCGGGTTCGAGTCCCGTCTTCCACCCCAACTCAATCGATCTCGCCGGTCGCCGCGAGCGCCGGTTATGAGCGCAACGACGTGCGGGTGTGGCGGAACTGGTAGACGCGCTAGACTTAGGATCTGGTGAGCTATGCTCGTGGAGGTTCAAGTCCTCTCACCCGCACCACGGGCTTCAGCGCGTCCCAATCCAGGAGAAGTGACGAACGACGGTGTGCGCGGCGTCGGCGGCACCCGCAAGCGACAGACGGAGAATCTACAGTGAAGACGAAGGTCGATCCAGCAGCCGAGAACGAGGTTGCGCTCAGCGTCGAGATCCCGGCCGATGCCGTTCGGCGTGCTTACGACCGCACGCTCTCGGCGTTGCGTAACGAGCTTGAGATCCCGGGATTCCGCAAGGGGCGCGTGCCGCGCAATATGGTTGTCGCCCATTTTGGCGAGGACGTCATCCGCGAGCAAACGCTCGAAGACGCCATTCCGCGTTGGGGCGAAGAAGCCATGAAGGACGCCGGCGTCTTCGAGTCCGCCGTCTCGACCTCAGACCTGTCCACCGGTCCGCTCGACGAGAACGCCGACTACAGCTTCACTCTTCGCGTGCAGACCATGCCGACGCCTGTCCTCGGCGACTACATGGGCGTTGAGGCGCCCAAGCGCGCCGCCGAGGTCACCGACGAGCAGATCGACGCTCAGATGGACCTCAACCGTGAGCGTCTTGCGCAGTTGCAGCCGGTCGAGGGCCGTCCGACACAGGCGGGCGACTATGTCATCATGGACCTCGAGGCCAGGTCGAGCGGCAAGACGATGAAGGAAGCCCAGGGCAAGGGACAGATGTTCCAGCTCGGCGACACGCAGCTTATTCCCGGGTTCGAGGAGCAGATGTACGGTCTGTCGGTCGGCGACGAGAAGGAGTTCTCGCTGACTCTTCCGGACGACTATCGCGATGCCAGGCTTGCGGGCCAGGAAGCCGACTTCAAGGCCAAGGTCGTCGAGATCAAGGAGAAGGTGCTTCCCGCGCTCGACGATGCGTTCGCCGCCGACGTCAGCGATTTCACCACGCTCGCCGATCTGCGCGCCGATATCGCCCAGCGTATGGAGACCATCGCCGCCGAGGCGGCCGAGCGCGACTTCCGCAGCGCCGTTGTCGACAAGGTTACCGACGGCGCTACCGTCAGCGTGCCGAAGGTGATGATCGATCGCGAGGCGCATCGTCTCTACCACGAGCTCGAAGAAGACGTCACCAAGCGCGGCGTCAACATGAACGCATACCTTGGGGTCATCGAAAAGACGAAGGAAGAGGCTGAGGCCGGTTTGCGGCCACGCGCCGAGCAAGACATCAAGCGTCGCCTCGTCCTGAATGAGATCGCCAAGGCCGAGGGCTTGTCGGTGAGCGACGACGACATCGTCGCCGCCATCAAGCACGATGCCGAGGTATGGGGTCGCGACTACCTGGAACTCCTCGGCGATATTCGCAAGGCGGGCAGGCAAGACGATCTGCGCGCCGAACTCTTGGTGGTCAAGACGATCGACTTCCTCGTCGCCAAGGCTGTGCCGACCGAGATGACGGCGAGCGAAGTGGCCGCTGTCGAGGCCGCCGAGGACGAAGCGGCCACTGTCGAGGCCGCCATCGAAGAGGCCGCCGACGCCTCACCGGAGCAGGCCGAATAACGGGATCCACCCCTACAGAAGGGTGACAGTGTGAGCAATATCCTCATACCGTACGTCATCGAGCAGACGAGCCGCGGGGAGCGCTCGTTCGACATCTTCTCCCGGCTGCTGAACGAGCGCGTGGTGTTTCTGGGTACACCGGTAACCGACGACGTTGCCAATCTCATCGTCGCCCAACTCATCCATCTCGAGTCCGACGACCCCGACAAGGACATCAGCCTCTACATCAACAGTCCAGGCGGTTCCGTGTACGCCGGACTTGCGATTTACGACACCATGCAGTTCATCAAGCCGGACGTGAGTACCATCTGCGTTGGCAGCGCGATGAGCATGGGAGCCCTCTTGCTCGCCGGCGGCGCCAAGGGCAAGCGGTTCGCGTTGCCCAACGCGCGCATCCTCATCCATCAGGTCGCCGGCGGCTACGAGGGCCAAGCAACCGACATCGAGATCCACGCGAAGGAAGTACTCAACCTGCGTCGTAGGTTGGACGAGATCATCTCCGAGCACACCGGGCAGCCCGTCGATCGCGTAAGACAAGACACCGAGCGCGACTACTTCATGTCCGCTGCCGAGGGCAAGGAGTACGGCATTATCGACGACGTCATCGCGCACCGCTAGTCGGTGCGATCGAACAGAGGAGGATCGGGAGTTGGCGGGAACGAGCGAGAATAGCGACCAGCTGCTGTGCAGCTTCTGCGGCAAGTCTCAGCGCCAGGTCAAGAAGCTCATTGCCGGTCCTGGCGTCTATATCTGCGACGAGTGCATCGATCTCTGTAACGAGATTATCGACGAGGAGTTGGCTGCGCCCGCAAGCCTTGTGCTTGAGGAGTTGCCCAAGCCTCGCGACATCAACGCCATCCTCAACGACTACGTTGTCGGTCAGGTCGAGGCCAAGCGCTCGCTGGCCGTCGCCGTCTACAACCACTACAAGCGTGTGCAGGCTGTCTCATCTGGCGAGACGGATGTAGAGCTCGCCAAGAGCAACATCCTGCTGCTCGGACCAACAGGTTGCGGGAAGACGCTCCTGGCGCAGACTTTGGCACGCATCCTCAACGTGCCCTTCGCGATCGCCGACGCAACGGTTCTCACTGAGGCCGGGTACGTCGGTGAGGACGTCGAGAACATTCTCCTTAAGCTCATCCAGGCAGCCGACTACGACGTCAAGCGGGCCGAAACAGGCATCATCTACATCGACGAGATCGACAAGATCGCGCGCAAGGCGGAGAACCCGTCCATCACGCGCGACGTCTCGGGCGAAGGCGTGCAGCAGGCCCTGCTCAAGATCCTTGAGGGTACGGTGGCCAGCGTGCCGCCACAGGGTGGCCGCAAGCACCCTCATCAGGAGTTCTTGACCATCGACACCACCAACGTTCTCTTCATCTGCGGAGGCGCGTTCGCCGGCCTGGAGAAGATCGTTGAACGGCGCATGGGCAGGCAGGGCGTCGGCTTCATGGCCGAAGTCGTGAGCAAGGCCGAGAAAGACCCAGGGACCATCTTCACGCACACGCTCCCTGAGGACTTGCTCGACTTCGGACTGATCCCCGAGTTCATCGGTCGTTTGCCGGTCGTCTCCGCGGTTCACAATCTCGAGCAGGCCGATCTCGTGCGTATTCTCACCGAGCCGAAGAATGCCCTCACGCGTCAGTACAAGAAGTTCTTTGCGCTCGATGGCGTCGAGTTGGTGTTCGCCGACGACGCGCTCGAGGCGATTGCGGCTAAGGCCATGCTTCGCGGTACAGGCGCTCGCGGTCTGCGGTCGATCATCGAAGAGGCGCTCATGGGTGTGATGTTCGACCTTCCGTCACGGCGCGACGTGCGCAAGTGCGTCATCACTCGCGAGAGTATCGAGAAGGGCATAGCGCCGACGCTCGTGACCGAGGCAGAGAAGGCACAATCGCAACGTGACGCCAAGTCGGCCTAAGGCCGCGGTTCGCGTGGCGGCTGGGGAGGGCGGCGCGTCCTTCCCCCTTCTGCCGACCCGAGAGCTTGTCGTCTTTCCGCGGATGGTGGCGCCCATCTTCGTGGGGCGCGAGAAATCCGTGAGCGCGATTGAGCGCGCGTTCAACGAGAAGTCGGCGATCGTCCTCAGTGCGCAGCGGCAACCCTCCGCCGAGGATCCGGCAGTCGACGACATCATGCCGATCGGCACGCGGGCAATCGTCCTGCAACTCTTTCGACTTCCGGACGGGACTATCAAGGCGCTCGTCGAGGGCAAGGAACGCGTGCGCATCGATCGCTTCGAGTCCACGAAGCCACACTTCGTCGTGCAGGTTACGCCGATCCACTCGCCCGACCGCGACGCGGCGCGCTGTCAGTCCCTGGCGCGGCGTGTTCTTCACGAGTTCGGCGCCTATGTGCAGCTCAGTCCTCAGATCTCGGACGAGGTACAGTACATCGCCGACCAGGCTGGAGACCCGGAGGCGGTCGCCGACATCGTCGCGGCGCACCTCCAGATTGCCAGTGAGGAGAAGCAGGGACTTCTCGCCATGGAGTCCACCCAAGAGCGGCTCATCGCCCTGCTCGAGGCCCTCATCGAAGAGACGGCCGTGCTCGGTATCGAGCAAGAGATCCTCGGCAAAGTACAACAGCGCATCGAGAATGCGCAGAGACAGCTCTTCTTGCACGAGAAGATGCGCGTGCTGCGCGACGAGATCGCCGAGGTGGGAGAGGCTCCGGACGAGGAGACGGCGGTCTATGTTCAGCGCATGGCCGAGGCGCAGCTCTCACCGGCGGCGCGGACGCTTGCTGAACGCGAGTTACGCAAGTTGCGGCAGGCGCCGCCGATGAGCCCAGAGGTCGCCGTGATTCGCGGCCTGCTGGACACGCTGCTCGATCTTCCCTGGGGCAAACTGGCGCCTGCCGAGGTCGACGTGCCGGCAGTGGCGAATCATCTCGACCGCACGCACTTCGGACTCAAAGATGTGAAGGACCGCATCCTCGAGTATCTGGCGGTCTGCCAGATGCGGTCCGAGGCGGCGAAGGCAGGCGGGCGCGGTGCGCCGTCCGGCGCGGATCAACCCGCCACCATACTCTGCCTGGCTGGTCCTCCGGGCACAGGCAAGAGCAGCGTCGCGAGCAGTATCGCCGAGGCGCTTGGCCGACCGTTCACGCGCATTGCCCTCGGTGGGGTTCGCGACGAGGGTGAGATTCGCGGTCATCGGCGCACCTATGTGGGGGCCATGCCGGGCCGCATCATCGACGGTCTCGTAAAGGCCGGAGTGGACAACCCCGTCATGCTCCTGGATGAGATCGACAAACTCGACAGCGACTGGCGCGGCAACCCTGCGGCGGCGCTCATGGAGGTGCTGGATCCCGCGCACAACTCCTCCTTCCGCGACAACTACGTCGAGTGCGAGTACGATCTGAGTCGCGTCTTCTTCATCGCCACTGCAAACGACATCGATGCAATTCCGGCAACGCTCTACGACCGCCTCGAGGTTATTACCCTGAGCGGTTACACCTTGGCCGAGAAGCTCGCGATCGCGCGCCATCACTTGCTGCCGCGAACGGCCGCCGAGGCTGGTCTCCGCCGCGGCGACATCAGATTCGGTCGCGGTGTGCTGGCGGCGATCGTCAGCGGCTACACGCGCGAGGCCGGTGTGCGTGACCTGGAGCGAGCGTTGCGCCGGATCGCTCGCAAAGTCGCTCGCCGACATGTCGAGCAGGATGTCGAGCTTCCGCTCGCGGTGGGCAGCGACGATCTGCGCGCCTATCTCGGTGAAGCGGTCTGGCTCGACGCCGAACTGCGCCGTGGCGCCAAGGTGGGGGAGAGCCTCGGCCTCGCCTATACGTCGGATGGTGGTGAAGTCATGACGATTGAAGCCACACTCGCTCGCGGTCGCGGAGAACTTGTGCTCACCGGGCAGCTTGGCGAGGTCATGCAGGAATCCGCCTCCGCCGCCTGGGGGTACCTGCTTGCCAATGTCGAGCGCGACGCCACCCTTGGCCGACTCATGCGTCATTCGCCATATCTGACGAAGGAAGGACTCGACGTCGCCAACTACGATGTCCGCGTGCACGTCCCCGAAGGCGCTGTGCCAAAGGACGGACCTTCCGCCGGCCTCGCGCTTGCCGTCGCGCTGCTCTCCGCGCTAGGCCGCGTACCAATCAAGGCGCGCGTCGCCATGACCGGTGAGATCACGCTGAGCGGCCGCGTGCTGCGCATCGGCGGGCTCAAGGAGAAGCTGCTGGCGGCGGCTCGTAGTGGCGTGCGTACCGTGGTGGTGCCATCCGCCAATCGCGGCACAGTCGCAGAGCTCCCCGTCGAGATTGTGGGGAAGCTGCACGTTGTCTACGTCGAGTCGTTCGTGGAAGCGCTGCCGTGGGTCTTTGGCGAGCGCCGCGTCGTCGCTCGCACATAGGCGACACGGGTACATGGTTGCCTCCTCGCGGGTACACTGTGAGGCATGAAGGCTGAGAGTACCAGCTGAGGAGGCCACCCGTGACCGATGCACACCAACACCAGCACCAGACTCCCGGATCGCCCTTGGAGCCGGCCATCGATGCGGCTTCGGGCAAGCTGGAGTGGCACTGCTCAATCTGCGGGATCTCTGTGAGTCCCGGTGAGGAGTTCTGCCAAGTCTGCGCTATTGAGGCCAGCGGTGGCGAAGTGCCAGACGACCTCGAAGATGCGGACGCCGACACCAAGTAGCGCCCTCGGCATCGTTCCTTGCGCCCTTGACGGTGCGTCACATGGCGGTCATTCGCGCATGAAGTGCCAGGCCATGACGCGCTGTAGTCCGTCGGAATAAACCATGATGTGACTAAGGTGAGAACCTATTGAATAGATCATCATGGTAGCGCCGTAGGTATGCACTATGCTCCTTGATGGTGATGAGAGCCTTCGGTTCAGGACGACGCGAAGCTCTCGCCCCGCGCGGCCCTTCCGCCTCCTCCTTAATAGACGCGCGCGAGGCGGTATGCAGTCCCGGCACTGAGTCATGCACGGTGTGGGCGCTTGTCCTTGCTCGAAGGAGTCCGTGAACAGTGGGATGTGCAGGAAAGGATGCCTGGCGCCTACGGAAGCGCAGGCAGTGCAAACTGGGTTCCTGTGAGCCACCTACGAAACCGTAGGTGGCGGTTTGTAGGGCTGCAAAGCCCGTGCGAGTTGCCAACGGCTCTCTGGTTCTGCCGCCGGGAAGGTGTGGGCTACGTCGTCTGTCGCCGGCTCGGCCAGAACGACGACAGCTCGGCTACAACGGAGCGGAGGAGCGCACCGATGGTGCCGAGCTGTGCAGAACTGCGCCCGCTCTGCAAGGGGCTGGGGCGCAGAAATCCTAGTGGACTAATCTTGTCTTGATGCGCGCCTTCAGCTAGAGGTCCGCTCCAGGTAGATGTTCTCCCCACGGCGACGAACCTTCAGTGGTGCGCCCATCGACTTAACTGCGCTGGCAAGACCGGCGGCAACGTTTGTCGTCTTGTGACCGGGGGCCTCGACGCGGCCAGCGCTAATACCCTTCTCCAGGAATTCGTCGACGATCTCACGGTAGAGGCTCGTTCTTCCCGGACGAGCGCTCGGCGGTACGTCGCACGCCGTGATCTTGTACTTGCGTGAAATCACAGTGACCTCCTCGGGGGTCGTGCTCGTATTCAGAAATGCAGTTTAGCACCTCGTCTTCGCTATTGCTTCACGCGCGCGCATTCTAACAATGGGCGTGCAACTTGTGGCGCCCGTATCGCGAGCCCATGATGGTTGCGCGGAGGGGATCGACGTGGCCGTTGAACTGGCGTTGTCGGGGCGTCTCTGGCGGAGCAGGCGGAGTGCATGGGGAGCCCGCATTCGGCGCGGCCGGCGGGCCCCCGGTATACTGACTGATCGGCCCAGCACATGGCGGGCGGTCAGCCGCACGTGAACATCCCGACAAGACCGAGGCAGCATGAGTCAGCCGCAGAGTCCGAGTGAGCGTCTTCGCGAGACCACACGCTTCGAGCCGGCCGCCGTGGAGGCGCGCTGGACGCAGGAGTGGCTCGAGGGGAATTTCTTCCACGCCGAGCCGGATCCGCATCGTCAGCCGTACTCGATCGTGATACCACCGCCGAATATCACCGGCAGTCTCCACATGGGTCACGCGTTGAACGGCACGATCCAGGACGTTCTTACGCGGTACCACCGCATGCTGGGTGAGAATGCTTGCTGGCTGGTCGGCACCGATCATGCGGGCATCGCGACCCAGAACGTCGTCGAGAAGATGCTGCGCAAGCAGGGCGTCAGCAAGGAGGATCTGGGTCGCGAGGAGTTCTCGAACCGGGTCTGGGCGTGGCGCGAAGAGTACGGCCACACGATCATCAACCAACTGAAGCGGCTGGGCTGCGCGTGCGACTACGAGCGCGAACGGTTCACGTTCGACGACGGGTACGTGCGCGCAGTCGTACGAGTCTTCGTGGCTCTCTACAAGCGCGGCCTTATCTACAGGGACAGCTACCTCGTCAACTGGTGTCCGCGTTGCGGCACGGCGATCAGCGACCTGGAGGTTGCCTACAGAGAGACCTCAGGTGCGCTGCATTACATCCGCTACGAGATCGTTGGCGGCGGGTCGGTGACGATCGCGACGGCGCGGCCTGAGACGATGCTCGGCGATACGGCGATCGCCGTGCATCCGGACGATCCGCGCTACGCGGACATCGTCGGGAAGACGGCGATTCTGCCGCTGCTGGGCCGGGAGCTGAAGATCATCGCCGACGCTCGCGTCGAGCCTGGGTTCGGCAGCGGAGCGCTCAAGATCACGCCGGCGCACGATCTTACGGACTTCGATATCGGTCGCGATCACATGCTCGAATCGATTCAGGCCATTGGCCAGGATGGACGCATCACTGAGGCGGGCGGCCCGTACGCGGGCCTCGACGTGGATACCGCCGCCGAGCGCGTGCTCGAGGACCTGCGCGATCTTGGCGCTCTGGTGAAGATCGACGATTACCCGCACAGTGTGGCGACCTGCGATCGCTGCGGCACGGCCGTGGAGCCGCTCATCAGCGAGCAATGGTTCATGCGTATGGACGAGCTCAAGCGGCCGGCAATGGAGGTCGTGCACGACGGAACAATCAGATTCACGCCGGAGCGCTGGGGCCACGTGTACCTCGACTGGATGGAGAACTTGCGCCCCTGGTGCATCAGCCGCCAGCTGTGGTGGGGGCACCAGCTTCCGGTGTGGTACTGCGACGCCTGCGGTGAGGTGATTGTCGAAGAGGACGAGCCGCAGGGCTGTCCATGTTGCCAGGGGACCTTGCGCCGAGACACGGACGTGCTCGACACCTGGTTCAGCTCGGCGCTGTGGCCGTTCGCGACCTGGGGTTGGCCGGACGAGACGGCCGATCTCGCCTACTTCTACCCCACGAGCATGCTGAGTACGGCGCGCGAGATCGTCTTCCTGTGGGTCGCGCGTATGGTCATGATGGGGCTCGAGTTCGTCGGCGACGTGCCGTTCCGCGATGTCTACATCCACTCGGTGATTCAAGCGCCGGACGGACGCCGCATGAGCAAGAGCCTCGGCACTGGCATCGATCCGCTCGAGCTCATCGAGAAGTACGGCGCCGACGCAACACGGTTCGGCTTGCTCCTCATGAGCAGCACACAGGATGTGCGTTTCAGCGAAGAGAAGATCGCCATGGGACGGGGCTTCGCCAACAAGCTCTGGAATGCCTCGCGCCTGGTGTTGCTGGCCAGCGAAGGCGTTGTGGCGGCGCGCAACGATGCCGATCAGGTCGACCGCTGGATCACGAGTCGCTTCCAGCGCTGTCTCATGGCCGTCGAGGATGCCGTCGGTCGCTATGACTTCGCAGCCGCCGTCGATACGCTCTATCACTTCGTCTGGAACGAATTCTGCGATTGGTATCTGGAGTTCGTGAAGGTGCGTCTCTACGGCGAGGACGAGGCCGTCAAGGCAGCGGCGGCGGGACATGCGCGCTGGCTGCTCGATCAGGTCGTTCGGCTGCTTCATCCGTTCCTTCCCTATGTCACCGAGGAGATCGCCGTCCAGTACGGCGCGGCGCCGCTCATCGCTCACGAGCACCCGCGCGCCGACGCTGCGCTCTTGGCGCCCGACGATGAGGAGGCGGTGGCCGCGATCCAGGCGGCCGTCAACGCCTTGCGGCAGTTCCGTGCCGAGGCCAGGATCGCGCCCGGGCAGGTCCTCAGTGCCGTCTTCGTCGGCGAGAGCGAGGGAGCCGGCGCCTACGCAGCGTACGTGTCGGCACTGCGAGCTCTGGCGAAGACCGAGGTGAGCCTGAGTGGGGAGTCCGTCGCCGGTGCGACCGTCGTTATCGTCCCCGGTGGACGTTTCGAGGTCGCGACCAGTGTCGACCGCGAGGAAGAACGCGTGCGTCTGACGCAACAACTCACCAAGGCCGAGGCCGAGGTCGAACGCGGGGAGGCGAAGCTTGCCAACCAGGGGTTCGTGAGCCGAGCGCCTGAGGCTGTGGTGCAGAAGGAGCGCGACAATCTCGCGGCTCGTGTTGCCGAGCGTGACGAGCTGCGCGCACGCCTCGAGCAGCTCGGCGAGGCGTGACGAAGCCCGACTGGGTCGCCTACCTCGAATCCCTGGCCGCCTTCGGCATGCGGCCGGGGCTGGAGCGCGTCACGGCGATTCTCGACCGCCTTGACCGGCCGCAGGACGCGCTGCGCGTCGTGCACGTCGTAGGGACCAATGGGAAGTCTTCGACGACGCGCTACTGCGAGGCGTTGCTGCGGGCTCACGGTCGACGCTCCGGCGCCTATGTGTCGCCGCACATCCTGGGCTGGAACGAACGCGTGCTCGTCGCCGGGGAGCCGATCGACAGCCGGCGCCTCGGCCGCTGCGTCATGCGCGTCGCCGACCAGGCGGCGCGCCTGCCTCAAGAGCAGGGAGTGGCGACGCAGTTCGAAGTCCTCACCGCGGCAGCGTTGCTCGCCTTCGCGGAGAGCGGCGTAGAGGACCTCGTGCTCGAGGCCGGGCTCGGTGGGCGTCTGGACGCGACCAACGTCGTGCAGGCGCGCGTCGTCGTGCTGACCAATGTGGAGCTCGAACACACGCACGTGCTCGGCGATACGCGCGAACAGATCTTCGACGAGAAGGCGGCCGTCATCAAAGGCGGTGAGGTGGTGTTTGGCGCGCTTGACGGACTCGAGGGACGCGCTCGCGCGATCTGCACAGCAACCGGCGCGCGAGCGCATGTGCTCGGCGCCGACTTCACCGTGAGGGGAGATCCAGGCTCGTTTGCCGTTGAAGACGTGGCGCTCGACGTGCAGCTCGACGGTCTTGCCCTGGCCACGCCGGCGTCGTACCAAGTGACGAACGCGGGGTTGGCGATCGTCGCCGCTCGCCTCCTCTTGGGCGGGCTCGATGACGCGCGTACGCGGCGAGCGCTCGGCGCCGTGCGCGTGCCCGGCCGGTTCCAGGTAATCGGGCAGCACCCGTTGGTGATTGCCGACGGCGCGCACAATCTGCACGGCCTGCGGCAGCTGATGCGCAGTCTCGCGGCACTGGCACTACCGGCGCCACGCGTGGGCGTCGTCGCGATCATGCGCGACAAGGGGTATCGCGACATGCTGGCGGAGCTCGCGCCGCACTTCGATCATCTCGTCTGTACTCAGGCGGCGGAGGCTCGCAGCATGACGGCCGAGGAGCTTGCCATGGTGGTCGCCGACGTTACGCGTGCCGCCGGCGTGGTGGTGGCGGTGAGCGCATGTCCCGATCCACGGATGGCGCTGGAGTCGGCGCGCGAACTCGCCGGCGCCGACGGCTTCGTGCTCGTCACGGGCTCACTCTTCCTCCTCGAAGACCTGCGCGACACGATCGTCGCTTCGCTATACTTACGCGAAACGCAGGAGGGCTGATGGCCCAGAAGAAAGCGCACCCCTTCGTCCGCTTCCTGGTGGCGCTGCTCATCGTGATCGCTGTGGCTCTTGTGGCGTTCTATGTCGGGTACCTTCTCGGCATGCGCTTGGCCGTGCTACCGTCGGCCGTGCCGATTCTGTAGCGCCGTCGTCCACAGTCCCCGTGGTTCCGAGTAGCCCACTTGTTCATTGGGCGAGCAACTCGGATATGATTGCCGAGTTGGCCGCTGAGGTCAGCCGGCCGGGAGCGCCCGGGGGGGACCATTCGTCAGTCAGTCTGTGACCGGCCGCCATCTCGTCGCGACGCCACACATTGTCGCGGCGATCGCTTCGGGGAGGAAGAGGGTGCTTCACGCGATCATCGCCGCCGCGAATGATTCCGCAGAGACGACCAACCCGCTGGACATGGTCACGGACTTCTTCGCGTCGCCACTGTGGCAGTTCTTGATCTATCTATTCTTCTTCTGCCTGGTTGCGGTATGGCTGGCCGGCGCATATTGGATCTACAAGGATGCTCGGCGCCGCATCGAAGATCCCATCGTTATTGGTGTCTGCGTTCTCACAGGGCTCGTCTTCGGCCCCATCGGTTGGCTCGTATATTCGATCGCGCGGCCGTCCGAGTTCATCGCCGATCGACGTCTGCGTGAGCTCGACACACAGCTTATTGAGCAGCGCCTGAATGAGGAGGCGCGCTGCACGTACTGCAAGGCGCCGGTGCGCGACGACTATCTGGTCTGCCCGTCGTGCGGCCGGCGGCTACGGACGCAGTGTCGCTCGTGTCATCGGCCGCTTGAGCCGAGCTGGCGTGTCTGCCCGTATTGTGAGGCCGACACACACCCGGCCGGATCGTACGCTTCGCCCGACAAGCTCCTGTAGACTTCGCGGACCGCAGTTTTCGCACCCGCGGCCGTATGCCGCGTCGTCGTCAAGGAGGTCCTCGGTGGAACGCACGTTTGTCATGGTCAAGCCCGATGGTGTCGAGCGCGGCTTGGTGGGAGAAATCGTCAGCCGTTTTGAACGGCGCGGGTTTCGGCTTTGCGGCATGAAGGCCATGCGCATCTCGGGCTCCCTGGCGGAGCGTCACTACGCGGAGCACATTGAGAAGCCCTTCTTCCCTTCGCTGGCCGCGTTCATCACCAGGGGACCTGTGGTGGCGATGGTCTGGGAGGGGACGAGCGCCGTCTCAGTGGCGCGTGCGATGCTTGGTGTGACGAACTCCGCCGAGGCCGCGCCGGGCACCATTCGCGGCGACTTCTCGCTCTCCAAGGAGGAGAACATCGTCCACGGCTCCGACAGTCCGGAGAGCGCCGCACGTGAGATCGACCTGTTCTTCGCCGGCGGCGAGCTCGTCTAGCTGAGCGTCGCCCGGCCGGCTCCCGTGAAGCTCGTTCTCGCTTCTCGCTCGCCTCAGCGGCGCGCACTGCTGAGCCAGCTCGGCATGCCGTTCCGCGTCGAGGTCAGCGATTTCGCAGAGGATCTGCACCATGGGGAGCCTGGGCGAACCGTGGAGCAGAACGCCCGCGGCAAAGCCGAAGAGGTGCTCGGGCGTGCTGTGCTCGCCGCCGACGAGATGGTCCTTGGCGTCGACACGGTTGTCGTTGTCGGCGAACGAGTGCTGGGGAAGGCCGCCGATGAGCGCGAGGCGGCGGCCTACCTGCGCTCTCTGGCGGGACGCGCACACGAGGTGCACAGCGGTCTCTGCTTGTGCACGCGCGAAGGCGCGACAACGGCCTGCGCAACGACCGAAGTCACCTTTCGGGATCTGAGCGAAAGCGATATCCGCGCGTACCTCGCCTGCGGTGAGTGGCGCGAACGGGCCGGCGCGTATGCGATCCAAGGGATTGGCTCGGCGCTTGTCGAACGTATCGTCGGCGACTACTTCAACGTCGTCGGTTTGCCGGTGTCGACACTCCTCGAGGCACTTGCCGAGTTCGGCTGGCGGCCGTTCTCCTGGCTACCGCAGCCCGTTCCGGGCTTGGTTGGCCAGCCCCGGTAACGCGTATACAATCAGGGCTCGGCATCACCCGGAAAGGAGCCAGCATCAGCTTCCTCGGCTTCCTCAGCGGCTTTGGCGCCCGCGACATGGCTGTCGACCTGGGAACCGCCAATACCCTTATCTACCTCCGCGGTCGCGGTATCGTGCTGTCCGAGCCGTCCGTGGTCGCGATGGACCATCGTACTGGCGAGGTTCACGCCGTCGGCATGGAGGCCAAGCGCATGCTTGGCCGCACGCCGGCAACCATCAGTGCCGTGCGGCCACTCAAGGACGGCGTCATTGCCGACTTCGACGTCACTGAGCAGATGTTGCGTCACTTCATGCGTCGTGTCATGCAGAACCGCTGGGCGCATCCGCGGGTCGTCATCTGCGTGCCCTCCGGCGTAACGGGCGTCGAAAAGCGCGCCGTCGAGGAGGCGACGTACTCGGCCGGAGCGCGCTGGGCGACGCTCATTGAAGAGCCCATGGCCGCCGCCATCGGCGCCGGACTGCCGGTGGCAGAGCCCACCGGCAGCATGATCGTCGATATCGGCGGCGGCACCAGCGAGGTAGCGGTCATCTCGCTGGGCGGTATCGTCGTCAGCCAGTCCATTCGCGTCGGCGGTGACGAGCTTGACGAGTCCATCATTAGCTACGTCAAGAAGGACTACAAACTGCTGATCGGCAGTCAGACCTCGGAGGAGATCAAGCTGGAGATCGGTTCGGCTCACCCGCTGCAGCAGGAGGAGCAGGCAGAGATTCGCGGCCGCGACCTCGTCACCGGGATGCCGAAGACGATCGTCCTCTCGTCTGAGGAGATCCGCGCCGCGCTGGAAGAGCCGGTTCAGGCCATCGTCGACGCCATCAAGGCCACGCTGGACAAGACGCCGCCGGAGCTCGCCAGCGACATCATGGATCGGGGCATCATGTTGGCCGGAGGCGGCTCGCTGCTCCAGGGCCTCGCCGAACGTCTGCGGACCGAGACGCAGATGCCCGTTCATCTCGCCGAATCGCCGCTCACGTGCGTCGCCGTGGGCTCTGGCAAGTACCTCGAGGAGTTCGATGTCTTGGCCAAGAGCAAGAGTCACTCCCGGCCGCGCGGGCGCTAGCCTGCTCTGAGCTGATCAGTGAAACGTCGGCGTGTCCTCCGGCGACGGATTGTCGTCGCCGTGTTGCTTGTTCTCTCCGTCGCGATGCTGACGTTGTTCTTCCGCGAGTCCGACCACGGCCCCACGCATACGCTACAGGCCGGCGTACTGCAGATCGTGGCGCCTCTGCAGGAGGGTACGTCGGTGGCCACAAAGCCCTTCCGCGACGGATGGAACTGGGTCGTGGGCTTGTTCCGCGCCAATTCGGAGAACGCCGCCCTGCGTGACGAGGTCGAAGAACTGCGCGCCAGCCTCGCGCAGGAGTTGCTGACGCAGGCCGAGAACAAGGAGCTCCGCGCCGTGCTCAACATGCGTGACGGCGATATCTTCCCGGATGGAGCCAAGTTCGTGTCCGGGCGCGTTGTCGCGCGCTCTACCACGGCCTGGTACTCCACGGTGACGATTGATGTAGGCAAGGACGACGGCGTGGCCGTCTACGACGCCGTCGTCAATGGCTCGGGGTTGGTGGGCCGCGTCACCAGCGTGACCTCGGACGCGGCTCAGGTTACCCTTATTACAGATCAGCAGAGCTTCGTCGATGCCGTCGTCCTGCCCGATGGCGCGGAGGGTATCCTCGCCGGCAGCGTGACCGGCGATCTCACGCTCGGCTACGTCGACAAGAGTGAGCGCGTCAAGGTGGGTGAGTACGTTGTGACTTCGGGTCGCGAGGGTTCCATCTTCGTTCGCGGTATCCCGATCGGTTCGGTGGAGAGCGTCGGATCGCAAGAGGTGGAGCTCTACCAGAACATCGCCATCAAGCCATTTGTCGACTTTCGCAAGCTGGACATCGTTCAGGTCGTGATCGATTGAGGTCGGCGGGGGCGAAAGCGGAGAGCGAAGTTCTCGCCTGGCCGGCGCCGGCGGACATCGTGCGCCTCGTCGTGGCGCTTCTGGCGGCCGTGCTGCTGCAAACGACCATCGCGCCGAATATCCGCATTCTCGGCGCGAACCCCGACTTTGCGCTCATTCTCGTGGTGTGCGTCGCCTTGCTGCGGGGGGCCGAGATCGGCGCCGTCTTCGGCTTCCTCACAGGCAGTCTCGTCGCGATCGCCCTCATGGAACCCTTCGGGTTGGGCGCCTTCATCTTCGTCCTCGTCGGCTACTTCGTTGGCCGCTACGCCGAGACGGCCGATCTCGCCGCTGGTTTCGCACCGCTCGTGAGCGCGTTTGCGGCGACGCTCATCGCCTCCGTGCTCTACGCGCTCGCTCAGGGTCTTCTCGCGCGCCAGGTGCCGCTCGATTTCTTCATCGTGCGCGTGCTGTTGCCGGCACTGGTGCTCAACACGCTGCTGGCGGGCCCGCTGTACCTCGTCGTACGCTTCTGGTTGCGTGAAGGAGGTGCCCTGAGTGTGGCGCAACGCCCGCGGTAGTCATTGGAGCCGCCACGACCGGCCCATCCGTACAGGTCGCCGCGACCGTCCCGTCATTCATCTGCCGTCGGTGCCGCTGCGCGTGATGATCGTCGCCGGTGCGGCGGTGCTCCTGTTCGGTGTGATCTTCTTTCGCCTGTGGTTCCTACAGATCCTGAGCAGCGAATCGTTTCTGGCACAGGCCAACGACAATCGCCTGCGTTCGGTCAAGATTGAGGCGCCGCGCGGCTCCATCCAGGATCGCAACGGCGAGGTCTTGGTGGAGAATCGTGCCGGCCTCGCCGTCGGTGTGCGTCTCGTCGACGTACCCGAGGGAGAGCTGACCGGGCTGGTCACGCGACTTGCCAAGGCGCTCAAGATGTCCAAGAAGACCATTCGTGAGACGCTCGAAGACAAAGGTGATGCGTCGCTGGAGGACCTCGACAGCAAACAGGCTCCGATCGGCATCGGTCTCATCGTCATCAAGTCAGATGTCGGTCGCGACAAGGTCTCCTACTTGCTGGAGCACAAGCTCTCCTTCCCCGGCGTCGAGATCCGCAAGACCTACCTGCGCGACTACCCTCTCGGCAGCCTCGCCGCGCACGTACTCGGCTACGTACGCGAGATCTCGGCGGAGCAGCTCGAGGAGCAGCGCTACAAGGATTACTCCGCCGGCGACGTTATTGGGCAAGAGGGCCTGGAGTGGACCTACGATCGCTGGCTGCGCGGCAAGGACGGCGTCGCCAAGGTGGAGGTCGACGTCCTCGGCCGGCCCAAGTCGAGTGCTGCGGCCGGTGGACGGCTGGCCGAGCCGGGCGACACGCTGGTCACCACCATCGATGCCGACGTGCAGAAGGCCACCGAAGAGTCGCTGCGCTATGCCATCAGTTTGGCGCACGAAACCGGGAACTGGGGCGCCAACGGCGGCGCTGCCGTCGTTCTCGACGCGCGCAACGGCGAAGTGCTCTCGATGGCGAGCTATCCGACCTACAACCCGTCGGTGTGGGTGGGCGGCATCAGCGCCAAGGACTTCAAACGTCTCAACGACAAGACCACCAACTACCCGCAGATCAATCGCGCGATCTCGACTGCCCGGGCCGTCGGCTCTACGTTCAAGGCGATCACTGCCGTGGCGGCGCTCGAGGAGGGCATCATCGAGCCGTCGACGAGTTTCTACTGCGACGGTTCGTACATCGTACCGATCGACAAGAACAAGACGCCTTACGGTTGCTGGCTCCAGGGCGGCCACGGCACGCTCAATCTCATCGGCGCTCTGACGCAGTCGTGCGACGTGTACTTCTACAACGTGGGCTATCTCATCTACCAACGCGAGGACGCACCGCTCGCCGACTGGGCCGGTCGACTCGGATTCGGCAAGGACACGGGCGTCGACATCCCTGGTGAGGTGAAGGGTCTCGTGCCCACTAAGGAGTGGCGCAAGAGCCACTTCAAGTCGGCCGTCGATCAGAACTGGTCGCCGGGACACTCACTGCTTCTCGCTATCGGCCAGGGCGACTTGCAGGCAACGCCGTTGCAGCTCGCCGTCGCCTATGCGGCGATCGCCAACGGCGGCACCATCGTCACGCCACACCTGGGCATGAAGGTGGTCGACTCCACAGGGCGGACTGTGCAGGATCTTGATCCGGGCACCGCCGGTCACGTCGACATCACCAAGGGGACGCTCGACGCCGTGCGTGCCGGCCTGCGCTCGGCGGCCTCGGCTTCTACAGGTACATCCGCCGCGGTCTTCGCCGGCTATCCCATCAAGGTCGCCGGCAAGACCGGCACTGCTGAGGTGTGGGATGACAGCAGCAAGAGTTACGTCAACTACGCTTGGTATGCGAGCTACGCGCCGTACGACAATCCCAAGTACGTGACCGTGATGATGATCGAGAAGGGCGGTCATGGCGGCAGCGTGGCGGCGCCGGCGACGCGCCTCATCTACGACGCTCTCTTCGGCATCAAGGGCGAACGTGCCGAAGGCGCGAAGGGGACCGACTGATCGTGGGCTGGCGTGACTACCTTCGCGGTCTCGACTTCATCTTGCTGGCGGCAACTCTGGCGCTCGTCGCTTATGGCATCACCATGGTGTACTACGCGACGCGGCCCGACGTCGCCGGCGTGCCGCTGTACTACGTGCGTCAGCAGATCATCGCCTTCGTGATCGGTCTTGTGGCGGCGGCGGTGATCGTGGTCGTCGACTACGACTACTTCCGCCGCTTCCAGTGGTGGTTCTACGCGGCGACGATTCTGATCCTCGTGGCGGTTCTGCTTCTCGGCGAGGACGTCAACGGTGCTCGTCGCTGGATCGATCTCGGCGTTGCCCGCTTTCAGCCGTCCGCCGCCGCCCTGTTGCTCATGACGCTCTCGGTTGGATCGTTTCTCGCCGGGCGTATGGAGAGCGCCGGCGCCAAACGCGTGACGCTCGCCGTGCTGGCGCTCATCGCGGTGCCGGCCTTCCTGGTGTATCGCGAGCCGGACT
Source organism: Thermoleophilia bacterium (assembly GCA_041393415.1). Classification (GTDB taxonomy): domain Bacteria; phylum Actinomycetota; class Thermoleophilia; order UBA2241; family UBA2241; genus CAIXSE01. Next base: position 87,750 of record JAWKKE010000007.1, read on the forward strand.
TCGGTTCGGCCATGGTCCTGGCCGTCGTCTGCCTCGCGATGCTCTACTTCTACGGAGCGCCGTGGACGCATTTCGCCGCGCTGATCGGCGGCGGCTTGGTCGCCTTCGCGACGGCGCTCAAGGTGCTGCCGCTGATCGGGATCCACCTGATCGAGGACTACCAGATTCAGCGCCTGCTCGTCTTCCTCAACCCCGGCAGCGACCCGACGGCCGGCGGCTACAACATCATCCAGTCGATGGTGGCCGTGGGTGCCGGAGGTCTCAGCGGGCGCGGCAACGGAGCCACGCAGACGACGCTCGACTTCTTGCCCGAGCATCACACCGACTTCATCTTCGCCGTGATCAGCGAGCGCAACGGCTTTCTCGGCGCGACGCTGCTGCTGTTCCTGTACGCGATCATCATCTGGCGGGCACTGCGCATCGCCACGCTCTCGCGTGATATGTTCGGAAGCATACTCGCCGGCGGTATCGGCACCGTCATGCTGTTCCAAGTCTTCGTCAACATCGGCATGACGATTGGAATCATGCCGGTGACGGGTATCCCATTGCCGTTCGTCAGCTATGGAGGAACGCATATGATCGCGTTCCTTGTGCTCATCGGTCTGCTGCAGGCGATCCACCTGCGGGCCGTCATGTCGCCCAAAGAAGGGAGCCGTCGTGTCGAGTAGCGTGAGTCTCGGGAAGATCATCAAAGCCTTCAACGAGGCTCGCGGAGAGCATCGGGAGTTGCCGCGCCTGTGCATCATCGGCGAAGGGCCGGAGTACGTGCGCGCCATCGACGTGCTGAGCATCAGCGCTGCCTGGGTGCCGAACGGCGCCGGCGCGCCGTTGGACGCGTTGCCGGTCTCCGGTCTCACGCCCAGCGCGCGACTTTTCGCGCCGTACGACGTTGTCATCTTCGTGGCCAGCGGCACACGTGGCCGCGATATCGCGCCGCTCGTTCAGGCGGCGCGCGCCGGCGGCCGCCAGATCGTGGCGCTGCTCGGCAGCACGCAAGAAGCGGGATGGGCGCGCGCGGCGGGGGTGTCTGTCGATGAGACGGCGCGGGGCCTCGGTCCGGACGCGCGCGGTCGCGGCACCCTCGAGCAACGCATCGTGCGCGCCGCCGATCATGGCGCTGCGACGCTGGCGGCACATATGCCCGCCGTGCGCCGCGTGTACTGCGATCACATCATTCTGGCGAACGCTAAGCAGAACGGCGTTATCGGTGTTGTCGTCATCATCCCTGGCGCCGACATGCCGGCGATGACCGCGAACCAGATCCGCATGGTCCTGCAGATCGCGGCGGCGTACGGTGAGGAGATCGGCCTCGATCGTGCTCTCGAGATCCTCTCCGTCGTGGGTAGCGCATTCGCCTTCCGCGCGCTGGCGCGTCAGGCCCTGGTATTCGTGCCTGGCTTTGGTTGGGCGCTCAAGGGCGCGATCGGTTTCTCCGCGACGATGGCGCTGGGGAAGGCCGCCGTAGCCTACTTCGATGTCGGCGCCCCCCTCCAGGTCTCTCACGTGAAAAGGATTGAGCATCAAGTCGAACGAGTGCGTAACAAGCTCCCCGGATTCGCGCAGCGCGCCTCTGACTCCTGAGATCGAGGCGCTGCTGGCGCGCGTCCAGCGGCCCGGTCGCTACGTTGGTGGCGAGTTCAACGCGCGCCGCAAGCCGCAGGCCGGGCCGCGCGTCGTCCTGTCGTACCCGGATGTCTACGAGATCGGGATCTCCAACCCGGCGCTGCAGATTCTCTACACCTACTTGAATGATGCGACGCCGGCGACGGCGGAGCGCGCCTACTGTCCGTGGCCGGACATGGCCGACGCCATGCGTGCCGCCGACGTGCCGCTGTGGTCGCTGGAGACATTTGCTCCTGTGGGTGCGTGTGACCTGTGGGGTTTCACGCTCCCCCACGAGTTGGCGTACACGAACGTGCTCGAGATGCTCGACCTGGCTCGTGTGCCGCTGCGGGCGGCCGAGCGCGGTGACGGCGATCCGATCGTCTTGGGCGGCGGCCCCGCCGCCGCCAATCCGTGGCCGGTGGCCGGCTTCTTCGATGCGTTCTTCATTGGCGAGGTCGAAGACCACCTGGATGCAATTGCGACGGCGCTCACGGTCGGCGCGCGAGGCGAGCGCCTCAACGCGCTTGCTGCCATCCCCGGCATGTGGCTGCCGAACGTCAGCGCGGCGCCGGCCCAGCGGCAGGTCTTCATGGGGTTCGCCGCCGCCGCTCCTGTTGTGCGGCCAGTTGTGCCGGTGCTCGAGGCCGTGCACGATCGCGCCGTCATCGAGGTGATGCGCGGCTGCACGGCCGGTTGCCGCTTCTGTCAGGCGGGCATGTGGTATCGGCCGTTGCGCGAGCGGCCGGTCGATCTCGTCGTTGCCGCAGCCGACCAGCTCCTCGACGAGACTGGCTGCGACGAGGTGTCGCTGCTCTCGCTGAGTTCGTGCGACTACTCAGGAATCGAGAGTGCGCTGACGCGCATACGTCGGCTGCGCCCGGGCGTGCGCGTCTCGCTTCCGTCGCTGCGCATCGACGCGGCGGCGAGCAATCTGGCGCGCTTCGCCGCCGAGCAACGTGGCTCGCTCACGCTCGCCCCGGAGGCGGGCACCCAGCGACTGCGCGACGCGATCAACAAAGGCGTTGACGCCACGCAGTTCGAAGAGGCTGTGCGCGCCACCTTCAGTGGCGGGTTCAGCGGCCTCAAGCTCTACTTCATGATCGGCCTGCCGGGCGAGAGCGACGACGACGTGCTCGGCATCGCCCGGATGGCGGAGAGAGCTCAGAGCCTCGGGCGCGAGCTCGGCCGCGGGCGCGCCCGTGTAGCAGTCTCCGTCTCGTCGTATATCCCCAAGCCACACACACCTTTTGAGTCGGAGTCGTTTGCTGGAGCCGAGACGTTGCGCCGTCGGCAGCAGCTCGTCCGTGCCGCGGCGCCGCGCGGCGTCAAGGTCGCGTTTCACGATATTGAGGCGTCGCTGGTGGAGGCGACGCTGGCGCGCGCCGGAGAGGGCAGCGACCGACTGGTTGAAGATGCCTGGCGCCGTGGGGCGCGTTTCGACGGCTGGAGCGAGCATTTTGCCTTTGCGGCGTGGAACGACGCGGCCGAGGCGCTGGGCCTCGAGCTCGGTGAGCCGGCCTTCCTGAACATCGAGGAGCCCGACTGGCGTCGCGCCGTGGACGCGCTACTCACCCCCGAGTTCTTCAGTGAAGAACTCGAGCACAGCCGTGACGCTGTCCTCACGCCTGACTGTCGCGATGGCCGCTGCAGCGTTTGCGGCGTTTGCGGCGACGGTATCGCCATGGAGGTGCTGGCGTGACGTGGTGGCTGGTCGCTTTCGTGCGCGAGGGCTCTGCCGCGTATCTTTCGCATCTCGATACGACGCGGGCGCTGCAACGCATCTTCGCCCGCGCCGGCATCGAGCTCGCGCGGTCTCAGGGTATGAGGCCGAAGGCCTGCATCTCGCTGCCGCTGCCGTTGCCGGTCGGCGCCAGCGGATGCGATGAGCTGGCGGTCGTTGAGGTGGTTGATGCCTCCATCGCGCCGGCGACCGCGGTCGCCAAACTGGACGCGGTAGCCCCGCCGGGTATCGTGCCGGTTGGTGTGACCGTGGTCGGGGAACGACATCCGCGCCCGCGCGCCAAGCGTGCGGAGTACACTTGCCATGTGCGTGGCGACGCGACTGCGCTTGGATCTGCGGTCGCGCGTTTCGCACATGAACCACAGGTTATCCGCGAGCGCGTTTCGCCTAAGGGCAGACGTTCGCTCGATCTCAAAGAGTACGTCGCCGACACACGCGTTGGACCGACGGCGGACGGAGTCACGCTCGACTTCGCCATTCGCCACAGGGCCACCGGTGCTGCGCGACCGCAGGAGTACATCGACCTCATTGCCGAGTGGGCGGAGGTCGAGCCGGTGATGCATCACTTGAGGCGCACGCGCATCACCTGGGAGAACTTGCCCCCGGCCACGACGGTTGGGGCGGAAGGAGTTGGTGTATGTGACGCCGACGAAGAAAGCGTCGACCGGTGAAGAGCCGGTCGCGTCTGGTCCCGGCGCCTCGCCGGAACCGCTTGCTGATGCCGACAATACGCCGGCGCCGGACGTAGGCGAGGCCAGCGCCCCAGCACGACGCAAGGTGCCGCGAAGCCCGCGGCGCCGGCGTGCGCCGGCGCCGACCGAGGACCGCGCCGCCGCGGTGTCCGCGGAGGGTGCCACCCCGCGTCCGGAGGTACTGAGCACGCCCGAGTCGGGCACGGCAGCAGCCGGATCTGACACGCCCGCGCGGGCGTCGGAGGACGTAGAAGGACAGGCGCCTACTCCGCGTCGCCGGCGGTCGCGCAAGCCGGCGCCGGTGCTCGAATCACCCTCATCGGCGGCGTCCGTGGATGCGCCGGAAGAGGCGACGGACGCGGACGAGAAGACGCCTCCCGCGCGAGCGTCGCGGAGTGGCCGCACGAGAGCATCGCGCGGCGTTCGCTCGCGTGCTCGAGCAGCCGGTGTCCCCGAGCCTGCAGCTCCCGCAGCGGATGTGGCGGCTGGAAGCGCAGCGCCGGCTGGTGACGTCTCTGCGGAGCAGGTCGCCGATTCCGCCAATGCGCCTGCGCCGGATGCGGCGGCAACGCTCGCGGATGCGGCCGCCGGCAAGGGCGAGGCAACGGGTGTTCGACGCCGTCGCCGTCGTTCGTCAACGCCGCGAGCCGCCATTGCGGAAGCGGCGCCGGAGCCTCCTGCTCCAGTAGACGCGGCGGCGCGATCCGTGCCTGAGACGGATGAGGCTGCCGTCGTCAGCGAGCCGAAGACGACACGCCGGCGCCCGCGCCGTCGCGCTGCCGGCGCCCAGACGACCTCCACCGGCGAGGCTCAGTCCAGCGCTGCTGACGTCTCCATTGCGCCCGCAGGGCCCGCAACTGCATCCGAACAGGTGTTGTCTGCCTCTGCCGCTGCGGACTCCTCACGAGCTGCTGCCTCCGATGCTTCGCCGACCGTCGAGCCAGAGACGCAGAACGAGACGGCCGTCGCCGACGGTGGTGAGACCGCGGCGGCAACAACACGGCGGCGGCGGCGGGGAAGCCGCGGTGGCCGCCGCCGCACGAAGGCCGTCGAGCGAGTAAGTGAGGCAGAACCGGGATCTCTCTCCGGGCCGGCTGGCGCTGCGTCTCCGGCCGCGAGCGAGGGGGCGGAACCCCCAGCGGTCGAGAAGGCGGCCGCCGCGGAGCCGGCTTCCGATAGCGCGAGCGCGCCCGCCACAACTCGACGACGTCGTTCTCGGCGCTCTCGCGCTGGTGGCGCGCAGTCATCGCCGGCCGCCCCAGAGCAAGAGTCGAACGTTGCGCCGCCGGGAGAAGCGTCCGCGCCTGCAGCAGCCGAGCCCGAGGTGCCGGCTCCCACTCCTGAGTACGGCACGGAGACGGCGCGGGCCGGCAACGGCGGTGTAGCGTCTGCCGAGTCTTCGGGCGGAGAGGCTGAACCTGTCACAGCGTCTCCCGCGGAGGCTGAGGCTTCGTCCGGGGGGCAGCCTGCTCGCGGTCGCCGCAAGCGGAACGCCGAGGCGACGTCGGCTGTCCCGTCGGAGACAGAGGCGCGTCCCCGCCGTCGTGACGTGCGCCGTCCCAAAGCGATCGTGCGACAGGACGAGGGCGCCGGCGCGTCGGTCTCGCCTTCCGAGACGCCCACGCGCCGCCTCGGCATCGTCGCCGAGCAGCCGCAACGCAAGATCATCCTCGTCTCCGACGACGGGCGTGAGCTTCGCGTCGCGCTCGTTGAAGACGGACGCCTGGCCGAGATCTACATCGAGCGCCCCGAGAAGAAGTCGTATCTCGGCGACATCTACCAGGGCAAGGTCGAGAGCGTTCTCAACGGCATCGACGCGGCCTTTGTCGATTTCGGCATTGAGAAGAACGGTTTCCTCTACGTCGACGACGTGGTTGCCGGGGAGGGGGAGAAGCGCGCGCGGCGCATTGCTGACGCATTGAAGCCGGGACAGCAGGTCCTCGTCCAGGTGACGAAGGACCCGATGGGCAGCAAGGGCGCCCGGCTGACGACCAAGATATCGCTCGCCGGGCGATACCTCGTTTACGTTCCGGGAGGGACCGGCGTCGGCGTCTCGCGTCGTCTGCGTCAGTCGGAGCGCGATCGCCTGCGCGACCTCAGCAAGGAGCTCAAGCCGAAGAATGCGGGCCTCATCATCCGCACCCTCGCCGAGGGCCACGAACTGGCGGACCTGAAGCGCGACCTCACCTATCTCTCGCGTCTCTGGAGCCGACTCAAGAAGAAAGCCGAGACCGTTGCGCCGCCCGGGCTGGTGCATCGCGAGGCGGACGTCTCACTCGAAGTCGCGCGCGATCTCTTCAACAGCACCGTGGAGAGTCTCATCGTCGATGACACCAAGCGTCACAAGGCGATCCTCGCCTTCCTCACCAAAGTCGCCCCGGAGCTCACCTCACGGGTGGAGCTCTACGGAGGTGACGGCCCGATGTTCGAGGCCTACGGCATCGAAGAACAGATCGCCCGGGCCCTCGAGCGGCGCGTGCCGCTGCCGAGCGGCGGCAATCTCATGATCGATCATGCCGAGGCGCTCACCGTCATCGACGTCAACACGGGCCGGTTCACGCGCGGCAAGGGCCTCGAGGACACGATCACCAAGACGAATCTCGAGGCGGCACGCGAGGCGGTACGTCAGCTGCGGCTACGCGACATCGGCGGCATCATCATCATCGATTTCATCGACATGGCGCACGCGCGCAACCGCGAGGCCGTGCTGGAGACACTGGAAGCCGAGCTCGAGACCGATCGTACGAAGACGTACGTGGTGGAGCTTTCGCCGCTGGGGTTGGTCGAGATGACGCGACAGAACACGACCGACGGTGCGCGCGGCATCCTTACGCGTACCTGCCCGCACTGCCAGGGGAAGGCGCGCATCCTCTCCGATGAGACGATGGCCCTCAACGTCGAGCGCCGCCTGCGTGACTTGGCGCGGCGCTCTCAGGCCAAGGCGTGGCTCATTGAGATCAACGGGGGGGTCGCCGAGCGACTGAGCGGCGATCGTCTCAAACGTCTCGAGAAGCAGCTGAGCCGCCGCGTATTCTTCGAGGGCGGCAGCGGCCTGCCCGTCGACACATTCCGCGTGCTCGCTGAAGGCACGCCGCAGCTCGTGCAGGCGCAACGTGTGCCGGTGCGCGAGGGTCAGGAGGTCGAAGTCGAGCTCGAGTTCAGTCTGAGCTACAGTCCACGCGACGCGGTCGGGTACGTCGACGGCTACATGGTGGTCGTCGAGGGTGGCCGCCAGTACCTGGGACAGCGACGCAAGGTGCGCATTACCGCGACCGCGCGCACTGGCGGCCAGGGCACAGTACTACGGGAGCCGTCAAATTGACGCTCAGCGCCCGATTGGCTATCATACGCAGCCGTTGTCTTGACGGGAGTTGACATGACCAAGTCCGACATCGCCTACGCGATCATCCGCGTCGGCGGCCAGCAGTTCAAAGTGAGCACCGGCGACACTATCGTCGTCGACCGCGTCGACGCGGAAGAGGGTGCGAGCGTCACCTACGAGACCCTGGCGGTCCGTACGGGCACCGGCGACTACGAGGGCGCGGCCCAGGGCACGGTCACCGCGACCGTCGCCGGCCATCTCCTCGGCGAGAAGATCAAGGTCTTCACGTACAAGCCCAAGTCGACGTTCAAGAAGACCAAGGGTCATCGTAGTCGTCTCAGTAAGCTGAAGATCGATACGATCGCCATCGCCGAAAGCAAGGAGGCGTAACGTGGCGCATAAGAAGGGAGCGGGTACCAGCCGCAACGGTCGCGACTCCGCCGCGCAGCGTCTCGGCGTTAAGGCGTTCGCCGGCCAGGTCGTCCCGGCTGGCTCCATTATCGTCCGTCAGCGTGGCACAAGGTTCCGTCCCGGCGAGAACGCTGGTATGGGCACCGATCACACCATCTTCGCCAAGGTCGCGGGGCGTATCGCGTTCACCGAGAAGGCGGCCGGACGCTTCATCTCCGTCATTCCCGAGGCATGATCGTCGCCGGCGTTCGCCGGCGGCCGTAACACTGTGCTCGATCGGGCCAGCATCTGCGTGCGCGGTGGCCGTGGCGGCAACGGCAGCGTCAGCTTCCGGCGCGAGAAGTACGTACCTAAGGGCGGACCAGACGGTGGCGACGGCGCGCCCGGTGGTGACGTCGTCGTGGTGGCGACGCGACAGCTGCACGACCTCAGTCACTTTCGCCACAAGCACCACTATCGCGCTGCGGCGGGAGGTCACGGTCGCGGCGCCAACAGGCGCGGCGCCGATGGCCCGGAGCTGCTCGTCGAGGTCCCGGTAGGCACTGAGGTGCGCGACGCCGAGGGCGAGCTCCTCGGTGACCTCGTGCTCGAGGGCCAACGTCTGGTGGTGGCCCGCGGCGGCGAAGGCGGCCGCGGTAACGTCTGCTTCAAGAGCTCGACGCGTCAGGCGCCGAGGTTCGCCGAGAAAGGGCTGGACGGCGAGGAGCGCTGGCTGACGCTGACGCTCAAGCTCCTCGCCGACGTCGGTCTCGTTGGCTTGCCGAACGCGGGTAAGTCGTCGCTGCTGGCGGCGCTCACCCGGGCACATCCCAAGATCGCCGCTTATCCGTTTACCACCATCGAGCCCAATCTCGGCGTGATTCGCCTGGACGACGGTGACGTCGTGCTCGCCGACATCCCCGGGCTTATCGAAGGCGCCAGCGAGGGGGCCGGGCTAGGACACCGCTTTCTGGCGCACATCGAACGCACCGCCATCCTCGTCTACGTCGTCGACGGGAGTCAGGAACCGCCCGCATGGCAACGGGATCTCGATGTGGTGCGGCGTGAGTTGGCGGCGTTCCGTGCCGAACTGCCACTGCGGCCGTCGCTCGTGGTCGTCAACAAGAGCGATCTCCTCGACGAGGCCGGCCGTGAGGCTGCGAAGGCCTTTGTGAGCGGCCTCGGCTGGGCGACGAACGGGCTGGTGCTGTCGGCGTCCACCGGTGACGGCTGTGAAGAACTCGGCAGTGCACTGACCGTCATGATGGGTCAGGTACGGGTGCAGGAGGCGGCTCAGGCCGCTGCCTCAGCAGCCGCCCAGGCCGCCGTCCTTCGTCCCGGCGAGGAGCGTTTGGAGAGCTTCACCGTCGCTCGTGCGGGCGATGGGTTCGTCGTCCACGGTGCTCAGCTCGAACGTCTCTTCGCCAAGGCGGACCTCGACAATGAAGACGCGGTGCGTTATCTGCAACAGATCGTCGAGCGCGCCGGCCTCAACGCGGCGTTGCGTCGGGCCGGCGCGCAGCCGGGCGATACGGTCGTAGTGGGCGATCAGGAGTTCGAGTTCTCCTGAGTCGCGGCCTCTTGAGCGTCGCGCAGACGCACGCTGAACTCGCTGCCCTCGCCGGGTTTGCTCGTCACCTTCACGCTGCCGCCCATCGTCTCCACGAGTTCTTTGACGAGCGCCAGGCCGAGACCGCTGCCGATCTGCGGGTCGCCGTACTTGCCGTGCAGGTAGAAGCGCTCGAAGGCGTGGGCGACATCGTCGGCGGCGAGCCCTGGCCCCGTATCGGCAACCTCAAGCAGTCCAGGGCGAGCGCTGACCACAACCCTCCCGTTCGGCGGCGTCACGCGCAAGGCGTTCTCCACGAGGTTCGAGGCGACTTGCAGCAGGCGGCCGGCGTCGCCGCGTGCCGGGGCCGTCTCTGGTGCGTCGACGGCGAGCGTGACGCCGCGCTCGGCCGCGAGGTGCCGGCAGCGCCGCGCGACCTCCCTTGCCGTCTCGGCGAGATCGACCGTCTCGTCGCGCGTCGCGAACTCGGCACGGCCGATGCGTGCCAGGTCAAGCAGATCGCCGACGAGGTGCCGCAGGCGCGCGGACTCTTCGCTCAGCGCCTCGGCTGCCCGCTTCGGCTCAACCGCCTCATCAGCCAGAAGCTCAGCGTAGCCCTCTATCGCCGTCAGCGGCGTCTTCAGTTCGTGACTCACGGAGAGCAGGAACTCACGTTCGGCGTCTTGGGCGCGGCGCAGCCTTGTCGCCATCTCGTTGAAGGATCTGGCGAGGATGGAGAGTTCGCGTGGCGCCTTGGTCGGGATGGTCATCGGTGTCCCGCCGTCGGCGAGCACGACGCTGGCCTGCGCGACCTGCTGTACGGGCTTGACGATGCGCCGGTTGAGGTACCAGGCGGCGACGGCGGCGAGGGGGGAGAGGATCAGGGCGGTGACGGCGGCCATGAGCAAGTAGCCGAGGGCGACCCAATACCAATGCTCGACGCTGAAGGCGTAGAAGGTCACTTCGTCGGCCGAGGTGCGCCAGGCGACGACATCGTTGCGCCCGCCGAAGGCCTCGGTCCGCGTCACCAGCCAGCCTTGTGTTCGTAGCGTGGCGATGTCGGCCGCCGACAGATCGCTTCGGGAGCTCGGCGAGCTCTCCAGGTCAAGGCTGAGCGTCCCGCCGCTGCTGGACGACTGGAAGCTCCTCCAGCCGGCGGCCCGGCGCAGCCCGTCGCGGATCGCCGCGTAGGCCTCGTCGTCGATCCAGGTAGCACCACTCACTCGCGCCTGATCGACCGCCAGCATGCCCTGCGCCACGGGCCACTCACTGTCGCGTTGGTTGCGATCGGAGAGGAACTGGAAGCCGAGTGCCAGCGCCACCAGGGTGATGAGGAGGGTGCGAAAGAGCGTCGTTCTGAGTGTCGGGCGATCAGGGCCGTCACCGTCGTAGCCCTTGCGAAGTCGGTGTGAAGAGCCGACAAGCTTGGCGAGAAGGAACACGAGGAGGACCGCTCCGACAACGAAGAGGATTGCTGCCAACCAGACTCGCATGGTCACTCCTTCCCGATGCGATAGCCGGCGCCGCGCACGGTCTCGATGAGCGCGGGGCGCGCGAGCTTGGCGCGGACTTGGGCGACGTGCTGGTCGACGGTGCGTGTACCGCCGGGGAACTCGAGTCCCCAGACGCGATCGAGCAGCGTCTCCCGGCTCGCCAGTAGGCCGGCGTTCTCCATCAGATAGGCGAGGAGCTCGAACTCGGTCGCCGTGAGGGCAACCGAGGTACCGGCGACCGTGACATCGTGTCGATCGCGGCTTAGCACGACGTCACCGCTGCGCAGTTCGGAGGTCGTGGGCGGTGGGGCGGTGGTACGGCGCAGCACCGCCTTCACGCGCGCCGCCAACTCCCGCGGACTGAACGGCTTGGCGACATAGTCGTCGGCGCCCAGCTCCAGGCCGCTGACGCGGTCTGCCTCCTCGTCGCGCGCCGTCACCATGATGACCGGGAGAGAAGAGGTGCGGCGGATGCGGGCGCACACTTCGAGGCCGTCCATGCCCGGCAGGCCGATGTCGAGGATCACGAGTTTGATCGGGTGCCGCGTGAGCTCGGCAAGGCCGTCTTCGCCGGTGCGCACGCCGACAACTCGATGCCCGTCGCGTTCCAGAGCGATGCGGATGACCTCGGCGATGCGCCGTTCGTCCTCGATGACGAGCACTGTTGCCATGTCTTCTCCGTTCGTCCGCTGCTACCTTGATCGTACCAATGGAGGGAGTCTGCGCGGCCGCCGTCTGAACCGCGTCACTACGTTGTCAGGAACGTGTCAGACGTCGCCAAACAGGGCGAGTGTCGGCACTGCGAGTCGTGACCTCTTTGCTACAATCGCTGCGTGAAGACCATCGTCGTTAAAGTCGGCTCCAGCACCGTCGCCGACGACAATCTCCGCATCCGTCGCCGCCTCCTCTCTGGCTTGGCCGCCGACGTGTCCGACTTGGTGCATGGGGGCGATCGCGTGGTGCTCGTCTCGAGCGGAGCGATCGCCTGTGGGCAGCACGTTCTGGGAGTCAGCGAACGTCCGCGAGAGATCCCGGCGCTGCAGGCGGCCTCGGCCGTGGGGCAGGGCCGCCTCTTCGCCCACTACGAACGGCTCTTCGCCGATCACGAGCTCACCGCCGCGCAGATTCTTCTGACGAGCGAGGACTTCTCTCGTCGCTCGAGCTATATCAACGCTCGCAATACGCTGCGTCGCTTGCTCACGTGGGGCGTGGTGCCGATTGTGAACGAGAACGACACCACGGCGACCGATGAGATTCGCTTCGGCGACAACGACGTCCTCGCCGCGCTCGTGGCGATGATGCTGCGCGCGGACACTCTGCTCTTGCTCACCGATCAGGATGGCCTGTACACGAGCGACCCTCGCGTCGACAAGGAGGCGCGACTGGTGGAGTGCATCGAGCGCGCGGAGGATCTGGTCGCCTTCCAAGTCAGCGAGGCGACGCGCCGTGGCGCTGGAGGGATGCGCGGCAAGGTCGCCGCCGCGCTCATGGCTGCCGCGGCCAACGTGCGTACGGTGATCTCGAACGGCTCGCGTCCTGGGGTCATCGGCGATGTGGCGCGCGGCGAGTGCCTGGGCACGACGGTGGTCGCGCGCTCGTCCGGAGCCTCCGCATTCAAGCTGTGGCTGCGCTACGCGAAGCCTGTGCGTGGTAAGCTTGGCATCGATGCCGGTGCGGCGCGTGCGCTCTCCCGGGGTGGGGGGAGTCTGTTGCCCGTAGGTATCACGGCTGTCCAAGGGGGGTTCGTGGCCGGCGATGCCGTCGCGATCGTCGGCGACGACGGCAGAGAAGTCGCCCGCGGCATCACGACCATGAGTGCACGTGATGTGCGCCGCGTTTGTGGCATGCGCAGCGATGAGGTCCGTGCGCTCAATCCCCTTCTCGGCGACGAAGTCGTACACAGAGACAGCCTGGTGCTCGTCGACGAGGAGGGCGTGTGAACGTCGAACAGATCTGTGTTGCGGCGCGGGACGCGTCGCATGTGCTGGCCACGCTGTCGCGTGCTCGCAAGGACGCAGCGCTGACCGAGATCGCCGACGCGATCACGAGACGTTCTGCCGAGATTCTCACCGAGAATCGCGAAGATGTTCGTCTCGGACGCGAGGCACGGCTGCCCGACGCGATGATCGATCGCCTTCTTCTGGATGAAGACAGACTGGCCGATGTTGCCGCGAGCGTGCGCGAGTTGGTTGCTCTTCCCGATCCGGTGGGTCAGATCATCGAAGGGTGGCGGCTGTCGAACGGCATCGAGTTGCGCCGCGTGCGCGTGCCGTTGGGCGTCGTCGCGGTCGTCTATGAGGCGCGGCCAAACGTCACCGTCGATGCCGCCTGTCTCTGCCTGAAGACCGGCAATGCGGTCATCTTGCGTGGAGGATCGGCCGCCAAGCACACCAATCGAATCCTCGCCGAGGTAGTGCAGGGGGCGATCATCGAGGCTGGGCTTCCGCGTGAGGTCGTCTCGTATCTCACGCCGGACCGGCGCGAGCTCCAGGAGTTGCTGCAGCAGCGTGACTATGTCGATCTCATCATTCCGCGCGGCGGTGAGCAGCTCAAGGACTTCCTGCTCGAGCACAGCCGCGTGCCCGTCGTGTACGCGGCCGGCGGCAACTGCCACGTGTACGTCGACGCAGCCGCGGACCTTGAGAAGGCCGTGCGCATCATCGTCAATGCGAAGTGCCAACGGCCGGGAGTCTGCAACGCCGCCGAGACGCTGTTGGTGCACGAGGCGGTGGCGGCCGAGTTCCTGCCGCGTGCTCTGGACGAGCTCAAGCGTCGCGGTGTCGAGCTGATCGTCGACGAAGCCACGGCGGCCATCGTCGACGATCCGGAGTTCAAGCGGGCCACTGTCGCCGACTACGAGACCGAGTTCCTGGCATTGAAGCTCGCGGTGCGTGTTGTCGCTTCTCTCGACGACGCGATTGCTCACATCACACGCTACGGCACACGCCACTCGGAGGCGATCGTCACCAACGATGTCGGCACTGCCAACCGATTCACCGCCGAGGTCGATGCCGCCTGCGTCTATGTGAACGCCTCGACACGCTTCACCGATGGTGGCCAGTTCGGTCTCGGTGCCGAGATGGGAATCTCGACGCAGAAGCTTCACGTCCGCGGGCCCATCGCGCTCGACGAGCTCACCTGCGTCAAGTACGTGCTGTGGGGCGATGGGCAGGTGCGGGGCTAGCATCTTGCCGGTGGCGTGTCCGCGTCTAGGGGTGCTCGGCGGGAGCTTCGATCCGCCGCACCTCGGGCACTTGGTCATCGCTTCCGAGGCGCATGCTCGTCTCGGGCTCGAGCGCGTGCTCTTCGCGCCGGCGGCGGCGCCGCCACACAAAGATCGTTGCGAGCAGTCGTCACCCGCGACGCGGATGGCGATGACGCGGCTCGCGATTGCCGACGACGATCGTTTCGCGCTCTGTGACGTGGAGCTCGAGCTCGGGCTCGCCTATACCCGTGATGTCCTGGCCGAGTTGGCGTTCCGCCATCCCGAGCACGAACTCGTCTTCATCATGGGCTCTGACTCCCTGCTCCAGTTCGATTCGTGGCGCGATCCGCGCGGCATTCTCGCGCTCTGCCGTCTTGCGGTGGCGACGCGACCAGGGGATGACGCCACGGCGATCGCCGCCGCTGTTGCGCGTTGGGGAGGCGCCGCCATCGATCTCATCGCGGCGCCACTCATCGGCATCTCATCCACGGAGGTGCGCGCTCGGGTCGCTGCAGGTCTCCCGATTCGCTATCTTGTGCGACCTGCCGTCGAAGAGCTCATTCGCGCGCGAGGGCTGTATCGCGCATGATCGATCGCATCGCCGCTGAGGAGCTGATAGGGCAACGCCTGTCGCCGCGTCGTCGCGAGCATTCACGCCGTGTGGCGGACACGGCGGCGGCGCTCGCGCGCGACTGGGGCGCGTCGCCGGCCGCCGCGTACCTCGCCGGCGTCCTTCACGATCTCTGGCGCGAGGCGTCGGCCACGGAGATCCTCGAGGCCGCGGTGCGTTACGGAATTCCGGTGGGGCCGATCGAGGCGCGGCGCCCCGTGGGCCTCCTCCATGGTCCTGTCGCAGCCGCAGAGCTCCGTGGCGCCGGTCTCGATGATGAGGTCGCCTCCGCCATCGCGCTGCACACTGTCGGCGGCAGAGGCATGAATGTGCTTGAGAAGTGCGTGTATCTCGCCGATCTTTGTGAACCAGGACGCACGTTCGATGGCCTCGACGAGATACGCGCTCTCGCGGGTGTTTCGCTGGATGCCGCCGTCGCGGCGGCGGCTCGCCTGACCATCCTCATGCTGCTTGAGCGCGGCCGTCCAGTTGTGCCTGCAGCCGTGGAGCTATACAACGAGCATTATGTCGACTCCTGACGATCCCAAAGCTTGGCACGATGATGCCCGGCCCGACGGTGGCGCCGGCGACGATGCGTCGCAAATCGACGATCTGCTCGACGATGTACTGCGGGAAGCCGATTTGCCGCCCGTGGCGGAAGACGATGAGGATCGCGATGACGAGTCTCCGTCTGTTGACGTCGCAGCCGGCGACGTGTCGCGGCGGCGACGGGTGCCGAACCTAAAGGCGCCACCTGGCATGCGCAGCGATCGACTTCGGCGTCGCAAGCGGAGCACGACAGAACGCCGCCAGGTCTACATACTCTACGTGCTGGCGGCGGCAGTCGCCTTCGCCGCCGTGCTCGGCGCGTGGTGGCTGGGCTCCCGCCTATTCCACGACAGCGAGATAGAACGTGCTGCCGGCCACCTCACGCTTCTCACTCTTACGGAATCCGACAAGCCCGTCGCGGCGGCGCTCATGGTCAAGAGCTCGACGTCGGGTCAGTACACGCTCTACGTCATCCCGCGTGAGCTGCTCCTGCAAGGACCGAACGGCGAGTACATCTTCGCCGAGGACTCCATGGCAACGGGAAACATACAGGAAGACGTCGAACGAGCCATCGGCGTGCCGGTGGACGGCGCCTACTCGCTGGCGCTTGACTCACTGCAGAAGTTGGCGGCCACGGACGTGTTGCAGGTCAATCTCATACGGCCCGTGACGGTGATCCGTAACGGTACGCAACGGACGTACGACGATCGCATGGTGATCGTCGCCGACGAGATCCCCGAGCTCTTTGAGACGTCAGGGAGCGGCGGCTACGACAGCACCACCATTCAAGAGGGCCTCTGGGGTGCAGTTGCGGCCGCTGCGGCGGCTCGTCCGGCTGAGGAACGCGCTCTCGACATCACGGCTCTCAGCAGCGCAGCTCAGGGGTCTACCGATCGTTGGTACCTCACCGACGCGCTTACTGGCCTCACGGCTGGTGAGGCAACGGTCGTGCGCTTCCCCTCGCGCTCGCGTGTTGCCGAGGGTCAGTTCGCGTTTCTCCCGGACGCCGAGGGCGTCATGGCCGACATTCGCCGTCAGGGCACCGTCTTCAGCTCGCAGTTCAACGTGATTGTACGCAACGGCACCGGAGAAGTCGGGATCGGTGAGGCGGTTGTCGAGCGTCTGGCGTCCCTGAACGTGAACCTTCCGGCGCCCACAAACGCCGATCGGTTCGACTACAAGAAGACACGGATCATGGCCGGCAGTGGGGCACTCACGGTGGCCGAGGACGTCCGTGCTATACTGCGGCGCGGCGCCGTGTTGAATGGCGCCGACGTGCCGGCGAACACCGTGATTGTGGTGGTCGGCGGCGACCTCAGTCTCGACGATCTCCAATCAGAGGACGACCAGTAGCATCCGACGCTGAGATCAAGAAAGGCCGCGAACTCGCAGCTGCCGTCGCGGCGCTTGCTGCCAACAAGAAGGCGGACGATATCGTCGTGCTCGACATGAGTCACGCGGTCAACTACACCGACTTCTTCGTGATCGTCAGCGGCGCGAATCCGCGACAGACGCGCGCCATCGCCGAGGAGATCGTGGTCAAGCTCAGGCCTCAGCATCGGCCGACGCGGGTGGCCGGCGAGCGCGAGGGTGAATGGATCCTTCTCGACTACCTCGACGTCGTCGTGCATGTGTTCACGCCGGCGGCGCGCGACTTCTACCGGTTGGAGACGCTCTGGGGTGACGTGCCTCGCGTCGAGGTCGCAATTCCCGTTTGAGGGGCGGCGGCCGTCGTGGGCCGCCCTGTAGTCTCACCGCCGCCACTGCGCCGCGCTCCCGGAACATTGACCGCGGTGATACCCGATCGTAGAATACGAACATATGTTCGCTACAGATCGATCCATCTTGCATCTCGATATGGACGCCTTCTTTGCCTCGGTCGAACAGGCGCGGCGTCCCGAGCTGCGCGGCTTGCCGGTTATCGTCGGGGGTGAGCGTGGAGCTCGGGGGGTGGTATCGGCGTCTTCGTACGAAGCGCGTGCCTTCGGTGTGCACAGTGCCATGCCGATGGTTCAAGCCGATCGTCTCTGCCCGCACGGGGTGTTTCTGCCGGTCGACATGAAGGCGTACCTCGCTGTGCACGACGCCATCGTCGAGCTTCTGGGTATGTACACCGATCTCGTCGAGGTCGCCTCTATCGACGAGGCGTACCTCGACGTCACCGGCAGCCGGCGGTTGTTCGGACCACCGCGTACCATCGCCTTGCGCATTCAAGAGCAGATCTACGACGCCCATGGCCTCACTTGTTCCATCGGCTTAGGACCCACCAAGCTCTTGGCGAAGCTCGCCGCCGGCCTCAACAAGCCGGCTGGTGTCGGCGAGCTCACGGCAGCCGACGTCCACGGCCGCTTGCGCGATCTGCCGGTGGGTGAAGTCTGTGGCATTGGCCCCGTCACCCAAGAACGTCTTGCGGCGCTCGGTCTCACCACCGTCGGCATGCTGCAAGATATGCCGTTCCCGCTTCTCGCTGCCGCCTTCGGGAGCGGCGCTCACGGTCTGCGTCAGCTTGCCTTGGGGCGGGGGTTCTCGCCGGTGCGTAGCCAGCGGCCGTTGCCCAAGTCGGTGAGCCACGAGACAACCTTTCGCGACGACGTCAACGACCTTGAGCTTCTGCGCGCGACGCTTCTCTCGCTCACCGAGCGTGTCGCCGCCGACCTTCGGCGCAAACGGCTGGCAGCGCGCACGGTCGCGCTGAAAGTCCGCTTCAGCACCTTTCATACCGTGGGACGCCGCCGAACCTTGTTGCGTTCAACGGCGGCGCCCCGATCGTTACATGAGACCGCCATGGTTCTGCTCGACGAGCTCAATATCGGGGCTCATCGGGTGCGTCTTGTCGGCATCAGCGTCGGTAATCTTTCGCACGACGCATTCCAGCTCACGCTCGACGACAGCTGGCGCGAGGCGGCTCTTAATGAGGCCGTGGACCAAGTGCGTTCGCGGTACGGATTCAAAGCGCTTGCTCTTGCCGGGGGGGCGCTGGCACGCGATCGCCTCCGGCAGACAGACGCCGCCGCTGCTGCGGAGTTAGGCGTGGAGCCCCTGTGCTAAAATCCAACTTTCCGAACGGATGCGGACGGCGCACGCGTGCACGCGCGTCGGCAGCCTGCGAGTACACCACACGAGGAGAGCCCGGATGAACGACCCAGGCAAGATCAGGAATATTGCGATCGTCGGCCATCGTGGTACCGGCAAGACTTCTCTGCTCGAGGGACTGCTGCACAAGGCCGGCGTTGTGAATCGCCTGGGCCGCGTGGTCGACGGCACCACCGTCTCCGACTACGACGAAGACGAGAAGCGCCGGCAACTCAGCATGTCGGCCGGTCTCGCTCACCTCGAGCACGACGGCCTCACATTCAACCTGATCGACACACCTGGCGACTCATCCTTCCTGGCCGACACGATCGCTTCCCTGCGTGTCGTCGAGACGGCGCTCGTCGCCGTCAACACGGTGCTCGGCGTCGAGGTCCAGACCGAGCGTCTCTGGAACCGCGCCGCCGACCTTGGTCGAGCGCGCATCCTGTTCTGCAACATGCTGGATCGTGAGAGGGCCGACTTCGCCGCCACCGTCGCGTCGCTGCGCGACGCGTTCGGGACGCAGGTCGTCGCCGTCCAAGTGCCCATCGGTAGCGAGCACCAACTCAAGGGTCTCGTCGATCTGCTGAGCATGAAGGCCTACACGTACGACGGCGGCAAGGCCACCGTCGGCGACATCCCGGCCGATCTCGCCGACGCCGTCGCCGAGGCTCGTGCCCTTCTCGTCGAGGCGGTCGCCGAAACCGACGACGAACTGCTCGAGAAGTTCTTCGCCGAAGAGGAGATCACCGACACCGAGTTCACGGCGGCGTTCACGGCGGCGGTCGCTCAAGCCAAGCTCTTCCCGGTGGCCGCCGGTGTGGCTACCGATCTCACCGGCTGCGATCTGCTTCTCGACTTGCTCGCTCTGTCGCCCGCCCCCGACGCCGTGCCGGCGCCGGTGGCGCTCGACGGCCAGGGGGCGGAGATCGAGCTCGCCTGCGATCCGTCCAAGCCCATGGTCGCGTTTGTCTTCAAGACCATGGCCGACCAATTCAGCGGTCGCATCAATGTCTTCCGCGTCTTCCAGGGCACCATGAAGAGCGACACCGGCATTCTCGCCGGCGAAGACGGTCACAAGGAGCGCATCGGACAGCTGCTCAAGAACCAGGGTAAGGAGACGAAGCCGGTCGACATGCTGGTTGCCGGCGACATCGGCGCCGTCGCGAAACTCAAGTCGGTCGTGACCGGCGACACGCTCACCGCCGAGGGCACGCACGCCTCCTTCCCGGGTATCGAGTTCCCGTCGCCGCTCATGAGCTTCGCCATCGAGGCGAAGACCAAGGGCGACGAAGACAAGGTTATTCAGGCGCTTCGTCGCCTCAGCGAAGAAGACCCAATGATGGACGTCCATCGTGACCCTCAAACTGGCGAGACCATCGTCGCCGGCATGAGTCAGGTGCACGTCGAAGTCATCTGCGATCGCATGAAGCGGCGTTTCGGTGTCGAGGTCAACCTGCACCCGCCGCATGTTCCGTACCGCGAGACCGTCAAGATGGCTGCCAAGGCGCAGGGTCGGCACAAGAAGCAGACCGGTGGTCGCGGCCAGTTCGGCGACACCTGGATCGAGGTCCAGCCGATGCCGCGTGGCGAAGGCTTCGAGTTCGTCGACCATATCGTCGGCGGTGTCATTCCGCGCAACTTCATCCCGGCCGTGGAGAAGGGCGTCATCGACGCGATGAACGAGGGCTTCCTCGCCGGCTATCCCGTCGTGGACGTACGTGTGATCCTCTACGACGGTTCGCATCACCCCGTGGACTCGTCGGAGATGGCCTTCAAGATCGCCGGCTCCATCGGCTTCAAGGCTGCGGCCCAGAAGGCCCAGCCGACGCTTATCGAGCCGATCATGAACGTCGAGGTGACGGTGCCGGACGACTGTGTCGGCGACATCATCGGCGACCTCAACTCCCGTCGCGGTCGCGTGCTCGGTATGACGCCGCGCGGTCACGCGACGGTGGTCGCTGCCGAAGTGCCGCTGGCCGAGATGCTCAGCTACGCGCCCGATCTCACCTCGATGACCGGTGGTCGCGGCGACTATCATATGGAGGTGCTGCGCTACGAAGAGGTACCGGCGCACCTCTCGCAGAAGATCATCGAGCAGGCGAAGCTCGAGAAAGAAGAAGCCCAGAAGAGCTGAGGCCGCGAGAGAACGGCCTATCACGGTAACGGAGGTCCACGTGTCAGACATCGGCACCATGCGCGTCAAGAGCGGGCTCGCCGACATGCTCAAGGGTGGCGTCATCATGGACGTCACAAACGCGGAACAGGCGAAGATCGCCGAGAACGCGGGTGCCTGTGCGGTCATGGCGCTCGAGCGGGTGCCGAGCGACATCCGCGCGCAGGGTGGGGTGGCACGCATGGCCGACCCCACGAAGATCCGCGAGATCCAGGAGGCGGTCACCATTCCCGTGATGGCGAAGGCGCGCATTGGGCACTTCGTCGAGGCACAGGTTCTCGAGTCGCTCGAGGTTGACTACATCGACGAGAGCGAGGTGCTCACTCCGGCCGATGAAGCCAACCACATCAACAAGTGGAAGTTCACGGTGCCGTTCGTTTGTGGTGCGGTCAATCTCGGCGAGGCGCTGCGGCGCATCAGCGAAGGTGCGGCGATGATCCGTACCAAGGGGGAGGCCGGCACCGGCGACGTCGTCGAGGCGGTGCGGCATATGCGTACCATCATGGGCGAGGTCCGTCGCTTGCAGACCCTGGACGAAGACGAGCTGTATGTAGCTGCGAAGCAGTTGCCCGCTCCGTACGAGCTCGTCCGCTGGGTCGCCGAGAACGGCAAGCTGCCCGTGGTCAACTTCAGCGCCGGAGGGATTGCGACTCCCGCCGACGCGGCTCTGATGATGCAACTCGGCGCCGAGGGTGTCTTCGTCGGCTCGGGCATCTTCAAGAGTTCGGACCCCGAGAAGCGCGCCGCCGCGATCGTGAAGGCCACGACGCACTACCGCGACGCGGCAGTGCTCGCCGAGGTCTCGGTTGGATTGGGCGAGGCGATGCCGGGCATCGATGCGGCGCGTATGCCCGCCGAAGCGAAGATCCAGCATCGCGGCTGGTGAGTCGTCGGGGTATCGTGAGCTGGAGCGAAGGAATACGTCGGCGGGACTCGATCCTCTCGCCCGACCCGCAACGCGAGTCGAGCGGACCGGGAAACGGTCTTACGCTCGGGGTCCTCGCGCTCCAGGGAGATTTTCGCGAACACCGAGCCATGCTCGAGCGTCTCGGCGCGCGCACCCGTGAGGTGCGGAACGCGGCCGATCTCGTCGACCTCGATGGTCTCGTGATTCCCGGCGGGGAGAGCACGACGATGAGCAAGCTGCTCGACGCCTACGATCTGACGGGGCCTGTGCGCGCCTTCGTGGCGGCTGGACGCGGACTCTTGGGTACCTGCGCCGGGCTCATCCTGGCGGCGCGCGATACCGTCGAGGGCGCGCCTCCGACGCTGGATCTCATCGATATCACGGTGCGTCGCAACGCATTCGGTCGTCAGGTGAGCAGCTTCGAGGCGGATCTCAGCGTTGCTGGGCTTCAAGGCGATCCAATGCGCGCGGTGTTCATTCGCGCGCCCTGGATCGAGCGTGTCGGGCCGGAGGTTGAGATTCTTGCCGAGTGGGAGGGCCATGTGGTCGCGGCGCGTCAGGACCGCGTTCTCGTCACCGCCTTCCATCCCGAGCTCACGGACGACGCGCGACTGCATGCTCTATTCCTTCATATGCTCCGCGACGGCCATCACGCGCCCGTGGGGAAGCGAAACGGCACGACGTATCTCGATGCAACCGACGGCGCTACGATCGTCGTGTGCGTTAACTGACGAGAGGAGGCGGTGTCCTCATGTCTGGGCACTCCAAGTGGGCGACGATCAAACACAAGAAGGGCGCGCTCGACGCCAAGCGTGGCAAGCTCTTTTCCAAGCTGTCGCGCGCGATTACCGTTGCCGCGCGTGAGGGTGGCGGCGACCCCAACATGAACATGGCGCTGGCGAATGCCATCGACAAGGCGAAGAGCTACTCGGTGCCCAAAGACAACATCGAGCGCGCCATTCAGCGAGGCACGGGTGGCGGCGATGGGGCCAACTTCGAGAGCATCGTGTACGAAGGGTACGGCCCGGCCGGCGTGGCGATCATCGTCGAAGTCCTCACCGACAACAAGAACCGCTCGGCCGCCGAGGTGCGCAACATCTTCAGCAAGCACGGCGGCCAGCTCGCACAGCCGGGCGCAGTCGCATGGGTATTCGAACGTCGCGGCTCCATCGTCGTCGACGCGAGTAAGCATGAGGAAGACGACGTCATGGTGGCTGCCATCGAGGCTGGTGCCGACGACGTGGTCAACGATGGCGGTCAGTTCGAGATCCTGACGCAGCCGGCGGATTTCGCGGCCGTCCGCGACGCTATAGTCGCGGCGGGGATCGAGGTCGAGCAGGCCGACCTCACCATGGTTCCGAAGAACACGGTCAAGCTCGAGGAGAACGACGCGCGCAAGACCATGAAGATCGTCGACGCGCTCGAAGATAGCGACGACGTGCAAGAGGTCTACGCGAACTTCGATATTTCCGAAGACGTGCTCGAGTCGCTGGCAGGGTAGGTCATTGGCGTCGGCGCCGCTCATTGTCCTGGGTTTCGATCCGGGTACGGCCAATACAGGCTGGGGGGTCGTGGCGCGCGACGGCAATCGCCTCACGGCGCTTGGCCACGGGTGCATCGTGACCGCGGCACAGAAGCCGACTCATGCGCGTCTGCGGCAGATCTACACGGAAGCGAGCCAGCTCATTCGTCGCTTCCAACCCGACATCGTCGTACTCGAAGAGCTGTTCGTGAATGTCAATGTGAAGACGGCGCTGGCGGTGGGCCAGGCCAAGGGCGTGTTGTATCTCGCCGCTTCCGAGGTCGCGGAGCCGCCGCGCGAGTACTCGCCGCTCGAAGTCAAGCGGGCCGTGACCGGCTACGGTCGCGCCAGTAAGATCCAGATGCAGGAGATGACCAAGGTCATCCTCGGTCTGCCGAGCATTCCGCGGCCAGATCACGCGGCGGACGCGCTGGCCGTGGCCATCACCCACGCGCACACCAGCGCCGGCCTGGCTCCCGCCATGATGCGGAGGGTCGGGGAGTGATCGCCTCTCTGCGCGGGACGCTGCAGTCGCTGGACGGCGAGCGCGCAGTCGTCGAGGTTGGCGGTTTCGGCGTAGAGGTGCTGGCTTCGGCGCGCACCCTGAGCGCCCTGGCGCCGCAGCGCGGCCGTGAGGTCACCCTCTTCACCTCGCTTCATCTCGTTACGCGCTCAGACGTGCTGCAGCTGTTCGGCTTTCAAGATGCTCAAGAACGTGCTCTGTTCCACCTGCTCACGGGAGTCACCGGCGTCGGACCCAAGCTGGCGCTGGGCGTGCTCTCGGCGTATCCGGCCGAGGAGTTGCGGGTGGCCATCGCACGCGACGATGTGAAGAAGCTCGAGAGCATCACGGGCGTTGGCAAGCGCACCGCGCAGCGCATCGTCGTCGAGCTCAAGGATCGCGTGGGTCAACTGCCGCACGGTACAGGGAGCGTCGACAATGTGAACGGACCGGCGCCGACGGATGGTGCCTACTTGGAGGCAAGGTCGGCGCTGCAAAACCTTGGACTCAGCCTGCGTGAAGCAGAGGAGGCGCTGCGCGGAGCGCCGGAAGGCATCGCGCTCGAGGAGTTGCTGCGCTACGCGTTCGCGCGCGACGGGAGTTCGCGATGACGCATCGCTCGGACCGCATCGGCGACCCAAGCGAACGCGACGACGAACGCGACGTCGAAGTATCGTTGCGACCGCGGCGGTTCGCCGACTTCGTCGGTCAGTCCGCGGTCAAGGAGCAGCTTGAGATCTTCGTTCAGGCGGCGCGCAATCGCGGCGAGACGCTGGATCACGTGCTGCTCGCCGGGCCGCCTGGTCTGGGAAAGACCACGCTCGCCGGCATCGTTGCCACCGAGCTCGGCGTCGGCATGCACACGACGTCGGGCCCGGCTCTGGACCGCAAGGTCGACGTGGCCGGTCTGCTCACCAACTTGCAGGCGGGCGACGTCCTGTTCGTCGACGAGATCCACCGCCTCAATGCTGCTGTCGAGGAGGTCCTCTATCCGGCGATGGAGGACTACGAGATCGACATCATGATCGGCGAGGGTCCGGCGGCGCGCAGTATCCGCATGCAGGTTCAGCCCTTCACCCTCGTCGGCGCGACGACTCGCACGGGGCTGCTCACGACTCCGCTGCGTGACCGCTTCGGCGTCTGGCAACGCCTCGAGTACTACACGGTCGAGGAGTTGGCGTGTATCGTCCGGCGCTCCGCCGGCATTCTCCGCGTCGGCATCGACACGGAGTCGGCGCTCGAGATCGCAGGTCGCTCACGAGGCACACCGCGCGTCGCCAATCGCTTGCTGCGTCGTGTGCGCGACTACGCCGAAGTGCGCCACGAGGGGACGATCGACCATGGCATCTGCTTGGCAGCGCTCGATCTCTTCCAGGTCGACGAAGAGGGCCTCGACAAACTCGATCGCGACATTCTCTGCACGATCGCAGAGAAGTTCGAAGGCGGTCCCGTGGGTCTCGACACGCTCGCCGTCGCTCTGGGTGAGGAAGCGGATACGGTCATGGACGTCTACGAGCCCTACCTCATTCAGCAGGGTTTTCTCAAGCGCACGCCGCGCGGTCGGGTGCTGACGCGCTCGGCGTACCGTCACTGTGGGCTCACGCCGCCCGCCGACGAGGGTACGCTCTTCTCGGCAAGCTGAGCGAGCTCGGTTGGCTATACTCGCAAGCGTGGACGACATTCTCCTGCACACGTGCTGCGGCCCTTGTTCGACCGTCGTGGTGCCGGCCTGGCGAGAGCGCGGCGTTCGCCCTCTGGCGTGGTTCGCCAACGCCAACATTCAGCCGCCGGTCGAGTGGCGGCGGCGCGTGGAGAGCATGCGTTGCTATGCCGACGCCGCGGACGTCGAACTGCTCGTCGCCGCGGAGTCAGAGCAGAGCGAGGCCTGGCGCGCGTGGGCTGCCGATCTCGGGGAGCTGGCGGCGGAGGAGCGCTGTCGCATGTGCCTTGGTCTGCGCCTGGAGGAAGCCGCCGCGGCGGCCGCCCGTCTCGGCGTGCCGCGCTTCTCGACGACGCTCAGCGTCAGTCCATATCAACGACACGATCTGATCGTGGCCGGCGGCAATGCTGCGGCGAGCAAGCACGGCGTGAGCTTCATCTACCTCGATCTGCGCGACCGCTTCCGAGACACCTACGCGGAGAGCCGGCGCTATCAGCTCTATCGCCAGTCCTACTGCGGATGCGTCGCCAGCAAGTGGGAGGCGTGGCAGCAGCGGCAGCAACGACGGCGGCAGAAGGGTCGCATGGGATGAGCGCGCGCGAATTCGCACTCGAGGACCTCGACTACGATCTGCCGTCCGAGCTTATCGCGCAACAGCCGGTGGAGCCGCGCGACGCCTCGCGTTTGCTCGTCTTTCATCGGACGACGGGGGAGATCGAAGACCGGGTCTTCAACGAGCTGCCCGGTCTGCTGCGCCGGGGTGACGTGCTGGTGCGCAACGACACACGCGTGTTCCCGGCACGCGCATTCTTTCGTCGGCCCACCGGCGGCCGAATCGAAGTCCTCTTCCTGCGCCCGCGCGACCCGGCTGCAGCGGGAGAGCGCTGGGATGTGCTCGTGCGCGGTCGTGTGCGTCCCGGCGAAGTGCTGGCCAACGAGCGTGCCGAGTGGCCGCTGCGCTGCGATGAGTCGCTCGGTGAGGGCCGCTGGCGGGTCACCAACCTGGCGCCGACTCCGGTGTTGACACTGCTCGAGACCGCCGGCGTCACGCCGCTGCCGCCCTACATTCGCCAGCCGCTGGGCGACGCCGAGCGCTATCAGACTGCCTATGCGAAGACCGTTGGTTCGGCCGCGGCGCCAACCGCCGGCCTGCATTTCACATCACAGCTCGATGCGGCGCTGGTCGCCGGGGGCGTCTCGATCGAGACCATCACCCTGCATGTCGGCTTGGGAACCTTCAAACCGCTTCAGGCCGAGACCCTGGCCGCGCGCGCCCTGCACGGCGAGTCGTACGAAGTGGCCGCCGGTGTGCTGGCGCGCGTCCGTGAGGCGCGCAGTGAGGGTCGCCGTGTGGTTGCGGTCGGTACGACCTCCGTGCGCACGCTCGAACATCTGGCGGCGAGTGTCGAAGTCTCGCCGCCGGGCGGCGTCTATCGCGGAGAGACGGAGCTCTTCATCGGGCCCGGACATCAACCGCGCCTCGTGGACGGCATCATTACGAATTTCCACTTGCCGCGCACGAGCTTGCTGGCGTTGGTGATGGCCTTCTGTGGCGTTGAAGAGACGCAACGCTTGTACCGGCATGCCGTCGACGCGCGCTACCGGTTCTATAGTCTCGGCGACGCCATGGTGGTGCTATGAGCGTCGCGACGATGACGGCGGAAGGCTTCGACTTTCAGGTCAACGCCCGTGACGGCCGCGCTCGCGCGGGGTTGCTGCGCACGCCACACGGTGACGCCGAGACCCCGTGCTTCATGCCCGTCGGGACGAAGGCGACGGTCAAAGCGGTGGATCCGCGCGCGCTGGCGGAGTTGGGTGCGCGCATCGTCCTCGCCAACACCTATCACCTCTACTTTCGTCCCGGCGCCGAGATTGTCGCCGAGCACGGCGGCCTGCACGGCTTCATGCGGTGGGATGGACCGATTCTCACCGATTCGGGCGGCTTCCAGGTGTTCAGCTTGGCCGGGACGCGGGTGATGCGCGACGACGGCGTCGAATTCGCCTCCGTGTATGACGGCTCGCGGCACGTGTTCACGCCGGAGTTGGCGATCGCGACACAGGAGGCTCTCGGGGCCGACATCATCATGGCCTTCGATCAATGCGCCCCCGGCGCGCTGCCGGCAGCCGAGCTCACGGCCGCCGTGGAGCGCACGACGCGCTGGGCGGCGGCCTGCAAGGCGGCTCAGCGCCGCCGCGACCAGCTGCTGATCGGCATCGTGCAGGGTGGGGTGGACGAAGCGCTGCGCCGGCGATCGGCCGCCGACATCATGGGCATCGGGTTCGATGCCTATGCCATCGGCGGCCTCTCTGTTGGCGAGCGTGGCGAAGACATGCGGCGCACGGTTGAGCTCATGGACGCGCTTCTGCCGATCGATCGGCTGCGCTACTTCATGGGCATCGGCGACCCCGTGAGCATGGTCGAGGTCATCCGTCGCGGGGTCGACATCTTCGACTGCGTGCTGCCGACACGCATGGCCCGTACGGGCACGGTCTTCTCCTCCGAGGGGCGTCTGAACCTGCGCAATGCACGCTTCGCGCGCGATCTGCGGCCCCTGGACGAAGCCTGCGACTGTTATGCCTGCCGCACGTTCACGCGTGCGTACGTGCGGCACCTGGTCATGCAGAAGGAGATTCTCGCTGCGCAGCTGCTCAGTCAACACAATCTGCGGGTTCTGATACGATGCACGTGCGAGGCCCGGGACGCCATTCGTGCCGGGAAGTTCGAGGACTACGCCAATACCGTTGTGGAGATGTACTCCACAGGAGGGTAGCCGAATGCCCGGAGGAAGCACCGCAATCATTCTTTGGGTCCTGATCTTCGTCGGGATCTTCTACTTCTTGGCGATTCGGCCGCAGCGGCGCCAGAAGCAGCAGCACGACGAGCTGCTGCGCATGATCAAGAAGGGCGACGAGATTGTGACCATCGGCGGCATGATGGGTACGGTCACTCGTATCGGCGACGACTGGCTCGAGGTTGAAGTTGCCAAGCGCACGCGTGTGCGCCTCATGAAGTACGCGATCCGCTCCATCACCACCATCTCCGAGGATGACGAGGAGGATGAGGAGCTCATCGAGGTCGAAGAAGATGAGTTTGTGGAGGGGGACGAGATCGAGGAGCCTGAGGCCGAGGAGCCCGAGGAAGACATCGCCGACGATCAGGATGAGGTCGAGGTCGCCGAGGAAGACGAGGGCGAGGCGCCGCCGAGCGCGCCCTCCGCGCCGCCCGTCCCTGGCGTGTAGGCGCACGAGAAGTACGACGTTGGTACCGACGAGCCCTGCAGGACCTGCGGGGCTCGTCTCGTGCAGGGAATCAGCTACGCAGAGCGAACTGCGTTCTGACGTGGTGTCGACACAGAGGTAGCGCTTCTATGGCGGAAGTCATCGCCTTGGCAAACCAAAAGGGAGGCGTCGCCAAGACGACCTCCACGGTCAATCTCGGGGCCGCTCTGCGCGAACTGGGCTATCGTGTGCTGGCGGTCGACATGGATCCGCAGGGCAACCTCACCATGAGTCAGGGCATCGATGTCGAAGGCCTCGAGAACAGCATGTACGACGTGCTCGTCAATCGGCTGCCCATCGACGAGGTCATTCACACCTCCGAGATCGACGTCGCCGCTGCGGCGATCGACCTCGCCGGGGCGGAGATGGCGCTCTCGGCGATGATCGGTCGTGAGCGTGCTCTGCAGCGAGCGCTCGGTGCAGTAAAGGATCGCTACGACTTCATCCTCATCGATACGCCGCCGTCGCTCGGTTTGCTCACGATCAACGCCTTCACCGCTGCTCAGGGTGTCATTGTTCCGGTACAGTGCGAGTATCTCTCGCTCCGTGGCTTGCTGCAGTTGGAGCGCACGCTGGAGATGATCCGTGAGAACCTCAACCCGCAAGTGCATATCAAGGGGATCTTGCCGACGATGTTCGACGCCCGTACGAGCCATGGCCGTGAGTCCATCGAGGTGCTGCGCGACAACTTCGGTTCGCTGGTCTTCGACACGGTCATTCGTAAGACAATCAAGTTCGCGGAGGCGCCCGTGATCGGCGCGTCGCTGCTCAAGTATCAGCCGAGTGGGAGAGGGGCCCAGTCGTACCGCGCCCTCGCGCGGGAGGTGTTGAATGGCAGAGCGTCCTAGCATGAGGGATGGCCTGAGCGAGCTGTTCCGCCGCACTGACGTGGCGGGTCAAGCCAGCGACGGCGAGCCGGAGCAGATCATCAAGGGTAGGCCGTACGTGACGACCATCAAGGTCGCCGGCGTCGGCGGAGCGGGTACCAATGCCGTCAATCGCATGGTGGACTCCGGCGTCAAGGGCGTCGAGTTCATCGCCGTCAACACAGACGTGCAGCAGCTCGATGTCTGCGATGCCGACGTCAAGATCCACATCGGCAAGGAGATCACGCACGGCCTGGGCGGCGGCGCCGATCCTGTGGTCGGCCGTGAGGCCATGGAGGTCTCGCGCGATCAAATCAAGGCCGCGCTGCGCGGCGCCGACCTCGTCTTCGTCACGGCCGGTGAGGGCGGCGGGACCGGTACCGGCGGAGCGCCTGTCGTCGCCGCTGTCGCCCGTGAGCTCGGCGCGGTCACCATCGCCATTGTCACGCGACCGTTCAAGTTTGAGGGTAACCGCCGCCAACGACAGGCAGATGAGGGCATCGAAGCCCTGCGTGGCGTCGCCGACACGGTGATTGCGATCCCGAACGACCGTCTGCTCAATGTGGTCGAGCGCAACACGAGCGTCGTCGACGCGTTCCAGCATGCCGACGACGTGCTCCGTCAGGGCGTGCAGGGCATAACCGATCTCATTACGGTGCCGGGTCTCATCAACCTGGACTTCGCCGATGTGCGCACCATCGTCAAGGATGCCGGCACGGCACTCCTAGGCATCGGCATGGCCGAGGGCGAGAATCGCGCCCAAGTCGCTGCCGACTACGCGATCAACTCACCGCTCCTGGAGACGTCGATCGACGGCGCTCGGGGATTGCTCCTCAACATCACCGGCGGTTCGGACATGACGCTGTACGAGGTGAACGAGGCGGCCCAGGTCATCGGCGATGCCGCCGACGACGACGCCAACATCATCTTCGGCGCCGTCGTCGACGAGCGCCTCGAGGGCAAGATCTCGATCACGGTTGTGGCGACAGGGTTCGGGAACAAAGCCGACGCGCCGCGGCGCACCGTGCCGGAACCACCGGCGGCCCGCCGTGAGCCGCGTTACGAGGCTGTGCGGGAGCGCCGGAGTCAGCCGACGCCGCCACCCAGGGCGGACAACGACTTCGACATTCCCTCGTTCGTGCACCAGCCCGAGAGCTGAGGCGCGACGGCTGGAGTGGTGCGTGTCGTGGGCACGAGGTTGCCGTGACGGGCGACGCTGACGTCGGTGGTCCGAGCGGCGCCTGGTTCGAGCTCGATCTCGACGTCTTCGACGGTCCCTTCGATCTCCTGGTGACGCTCGTCCTCAAGGACGAGATCGATATCTGGGAGGTCCCCGTCTCGCGCATCATTGCCGAGTACGTCGTCAAGCTTGCGGAGGGTGGGGAGTTCGATCTCGAGGCGACGTCGCAGTTCGTCGTTCTTGTCGCGGCTCTGTTGGAGATGAAGTCGCGGCTGCTGTTGGCCGAGCCTTTCGCAGGAGAACTCGACGACCTTGAGCCCGAGCAAGCGGCCGAGGAGTTGATCGAGCGCCTCGTCAGGTATGGGCGCTTCAGGAACGCCGCCGACTCTCTGCGCGCGCAGTGGGATGAGCACGCGGGACGGCTGTATCGCAGCGCTCCCGTGCCGCGCGAGTTGTTGCGCCGGCCGCTCGAGCCTGCGGCAGTCCCGGCGTCGGCGCTTGTCGAAGCGCTCACGCCACTTCTGCGCGAGCCGCCGCGTCCAGACACCAGCCATCTCGCCGATCTCGCCGTCTCCTTGGTGGACGAGCTGCACCGGCTTCGCGACCTTCTGCGCTGCAACGGCGAGTTCACGTTTGCGGAGGTCGCTCCGCAGACGCGGATCGAGCGGGCGGTTACGTTCTACGCGCTGCTCGAGCTTCACTCGAGCGGCGAGGCCGTGCTGCGCCAGGAGCACCACGCCGGCGAGATTCGCGTGCGCAGCGCCGGTGAGCGTCGCATCGAGGGGGCACCGACGCCTTGAACAGCATCCCGGCCGAGGCTCGTCGTCCGCTTCGGCGTGTGCGAGTCGCCGGCAAAGGACCGAGCGTGACGGCGCCGGCCAATGTGCGGTAGCATCGATCTGACTCAGACCCCCGACCGATCGGTTCCGATGCCCGCGCTCGTTCGGCGCCTCGAGGCGCTTCTCTTCATAGCGGCACGACCTCTTGCTCGCAGAGAGCTTGTGGCTGCTTGCGGCTGCGGCGAGGGCGAACTCGATCAGGCTCTGGCGGCGTTGGCCGAGGAATACACGCCCGGCCGGCGTGGCTTTGAGCTGCGCGAGATCGCCGGTGGATTCACGTTCAGTGTCGCTGAGGACTGCGCCGACGACGTACGTCGGCTCACTGGGGCCGAGCGGCCAGACGATCTCTCGACGGCGCTCATGGAGACTCTCGCCGTCGTCGCCTACCTGCAGCCGGTCACGCGCGCCGACATCGCCGACGTGCGCGGCGTTTCTTCGGAGTGGGCTCTCGCGTCGCTGGAGCGGCGCGGTCTCATCGAGTCGGCCGGTCGTGCCGAGACGCCGGGCGCGCCGCTGCTCTACGCCACCGGCGACCGGTTCCTCACCATGTTTGGCTTGCGCGAATTGAGCGAACTGCCCAATCTTGACGAGTTCTCGCTCTCGGCCACCGAGGTCGACGCGATCCGCAGCCGACTCTTGGCTAACGCCGAAGGGCGGCGCGCATGAGCCGGCCGACGACCCTGGTTGTCTACCTTGCGCGCGCCGGTGTGGGTTCGCGGCGGGCCTGCGACGATCTCATTCGTGAGGGTGTCGTCACCGTCAACGGTACCGTCGTGGACTTTCCGCGCCACAAGATCGAGGCGGCCGATTCCGTCGCTGTGAATGGCGAGGTCGTCGAGCCGCGGGCGTTGCGCTACCTGCTCGTGTACAAACCCCGCGGTGTGGCAAGTACGCGTCGCGATCCTCACGCCGAGCGCGTTGTGGTCGACCTCGTGCCCGACGGAAGGACGCTGTTTCCTGTTGGGCGCCTCGACGTCGACACCACCGGCCTCATTATCCTCACCAACGACGGTGTGCTCGCCAACCACCTCATGCATCCGCGTTATGGGGTATCGAAGACCTACGTGGCACGAGTGCGCGGAAAGGTAAGTCGCCGTGCTCTGAGCATTCTGCGGCAGGGAGTTGAGTTGGACGACGGAGTTACGTCGTCCGCCGAGGTGAACCTGAAGAAGCAGAGCGCCAAGACGGCCCTCGTCGAGATCACCATCCACGAGGGCCGCAAGCGCCAAGTGCGGCGCATGTTCGAGGCTGTCGGGCTGCCGGTCGAAGACCTGCATCGACGGCGCTACGGACCGCTCACCGACAAGGGTCTCGAGCCCGGCGGCAATCGCGAGCTCAGCGACGAAGAGGTCGAGTCGCTGCGCCGGGCCGGCGAGGATGTCGTGAAGCGGGTCGCCGAGGAGGTTGAGGGCCAGCCGCTGTTCCTTGCCGGGGAGAGCGGCGAGCTGGCCACTGAGGTCGAGCCGATTCCCGGCATGGTCGCCCCTCTGAGCGTGAACGACGCGGTCGTTGACGACGACAATACAACTCCGACGACGGATGGTGCGCCTTCGCCCGAGAAGGAGCCGGATGTCTGACGCTGCGCGGCTGAGCGCGATACGTGGGGCCACAGGGGTTGAGGCCGATACGAGCGCGGCCATCGCCACACGAACCGCTGAGCTGGTGAGCACCATCCTCGAACGCAATCGGATTGCCGTCGACGATATCGTGAGCATTATCTTCACGGCGACGCCGGATCTGCGCGCCGATTTTCCCGCGGCAGCGGCGCGCGCCCTCGGGCTCTCGCACACACCGCTTCTCTGTTGTCAGGAGATCCCCGTTGAGGGGGCGCTGGAGCGCTGCGTGCGCGTACTTGTGCACGTGTACATGCCCTCAGGACAGCCCGCGCGCCATGTCTACCTTCACGAAGCCAGACAGCTTCGACTCGACCTTCCGGAGTAGCTAATGAGATTCGTTCCCGCTCTCGAAAAGATGGTGCCGTATCAGCAAGGTCAGCCGCTGGAGCTCGTCATGCGTCGCTTCGGCCTCAGCGATGTGGTCAAGTTGGCCTCCAACGAGTTCCCGCTGCCGCCGTTCGACGCGGTGAAGCAGGCCATAACCGCGGCCCTCGACGATCTCAATCGCTATCCGGACGGCGGCGCCACCGACTTGCGCGCCGCCCTGGCGGCGCACTTCGCTCGTGAGCCCGAGCAGATCTCGGTTGGTAACGGCTCATGCGAACTCTTGATGCTGCTGGCTGACGCGCTTCTCGAGAAGGGCGACGAGGCCGTGTTCGCCGACCCGTCGTTCGTGGTCTACAACGACATCTGCACGCTGGCTGGGGCAACGGCGGTGGCGGTACCCACGGTCGACTTCGTTCACGACATAGATGCGATGATCGCTGCCGTCACGCCACGCACCAAGATGTTCATCGTCTGCAATCCCAACAACCCAACGGGAACGTATATTCCGGTGAGTGAGATCGCGCGTGTCGTCGAGGCGCTGCCCGACGACGTACTGATCGTGATCGACGAGGCCTACAACGAGTTCGTCACCGCCGAGGATCGCGAGGACGCGCTTGCCCTGCAGGCGGCACACGAGAACGTCATCGTCTTGCGCACCTTCTCGAAGATCTACGGCCTCAGCGGCTTGCGCGTGGGCTACGGCATCAGTTCGCCGGAGGTCAAGTCGGCGCTCGACAAGGTGCGCCAGCCGTTCAACGTCAACAGGCTGGCGCAGGTGGCCGCCATCGAGGCGCTCAAGCACCAGGACGAGGTCGCTCGGCGGCGAACGATGAACGCCGAGGTTCGCGAGGCCATGGTGGCGCGCCTGGCGGCGAGAGGGCGCGCCACGGTCCCAAGTCAGGCCAACTTCATGTTGGTCGACACCCGGGGGCTCTGTCATCCGCAGGATCAAGTGTGTAACGTGCTTCTTTCGCAGGGCGCGATTGTGCGCGACGGAAATGCTCTCGGCTGTCCGGGATGGGCGCGGGTCAGCGTCGGCACCGAGACGGAGATCGACTTCTTCTTGGAGAAGCTCGGCGCGCTCGAGTCCGGCGCGACGGCGGCCGGTGATGGGAGGACGAGCTGAGCATGATGGTGGTCATGCTGGAGAGCGCGACGGCGGAGCATGTCGCGCACGTCATCCAGCGCATCGAAGAAGTCGGCGCGAGCGCTCACGTCTCGGAAGGTGAGCGCGTGACGGTCATCGGCGTCATCGGCGATCGTGAGCAGATCACAGCTCTGCCGCTCGAGGTTATGCCGGGTGTCGATCGCGTGGTTGCCATCCTCAAGCCCTACAAGCTTGTGAGCCGTGAGTTTCAGCAGCGCGACACGGTGGTGAACGTGCGCGGCGTCAAGATCGGCGGCGGACACTTCTGTCTCATGGCCGGGCCGTGTTCCGTGGAGACGCCGGAACAGGTGATGGCCGCCGCACGCGCCGTCAAGGCGGCCGGCGGCCACATGATGCGCGGCGGCGCATTCAAGCCGCGCACGTCACCGTATGCGTTCCAGGGACTCGGCGAGGAGGGGCTCAAGATGCTCGCCGCGGCACGCGACGAGACGGGTCTGCCGATCGTGACCGAAGTCATGGACCCTCGCGACCTGGAGCTCGTGGCGGACTACGCCGACGTGCTCCAGGTGGGTGCTCGCAACACACAGAACTTCCTCCTGCTCGCCGAGCTCGGGCGGCTCGGTCGTCCCGTACTCCTCAAGCGCGGCGCATCGACGACGATCGAGGAGCTCCTCATGTCGGCCGAGTACATGGTGAAGGAGGGGAACCGTGACGTCATCCTCTGTGAACGTGGTATACGCACGTTCGAGACGGCGACGCGCAATACGTTCGACGTGAGCGCTGTGCCGGTAATCAAGCTTGCCAGCCATCTTCCGGTC